>NZ_DEYI01000052.1:0-247 GCF_002364475.1 Idiomarina sp. UBA3162 | reverse complement strand
ACAAGTCGAACACCCCGTAACAGAGATGATTACCGGCTTAGACTTAGTTGAATGGCAGCTCATGGTCGCCTCTGGGGACAGTTTACCGTTGACGCAAGACGCCGTCACCGTTAACGGTCATGCTTTCGAAGCGCGTATTTATGCAGAAGACCCGGCCAACGACTTTTTACCGAGCACGGGCACGATCCGTCACCTCCGTACCCCCGCAGTCAATGCCGGCGTACGTATCGATACGGGTGTCGAGCAA
>NZ_DEYI01000013.1:0-22024 GCF_002364475.1 Idiomarina sp. UBA3162 | reverse complement strand
TTGGGTTGCAGTAATTCAAAAAGAAAACTAATGGGTCGCCTCCCATAGTTGGCCGCCATACCTGATCACTCCCGACAATAATCGCATCATAATTAGCACTTTCTACACGGAACTTTTTTTTGTTAAAAATTATCGGAGTCCGACTAATAAACTTGACTCGAAAGCTCTCGAAGCCTTGACTGCTTAGAGCGTTATTTGAATCATTTCGACTGTTTTTATTTAAAAGCCGTTTCACAATCGCAGAAAGTAGAAGCCTGATGCGATTGCGTTGCGGCCGATAATCTATGTGTTCAACATTCTCAACTCGCTTCTTAACCAACCGCTCTAGTGCTGCTGCCTGTAAAACTGCACCATAATTATCTTTAGAATATTGAAAATTCAGGAGACCTACTCTAGCTTTTTTATTCAAAGTGAAACACCTTATTGAATCGTATTAATCTAATAAAAAAATGAGTTATAAACACCTCTGTTTTCGCAATAAATTTTATTAAATAAATCAGAGATTTTAACGACATCTAACGTTTATATTTAAGAATTAAAAAAACCGTTGACAGATAATAATCACCCACCTTTAGATTTTATGAACGACAGTATTTTTCCTCGCTCAGACCGTTCTAAACCTAACATCCAGACACAAAAACCTGTAATGAGCATCACCAAAAAGCAAAATAATAACATTTCCAATATATTAAGTTGGACGCTTACCATATGATTAAATGTTGTTCCAAGCGATATACTGAGTGCAGATACTTGAAAAATTTTAATCAATGCGCATTTTGAATACTCAGTAAATGAGAAGTTGAAAATACGCTTTAACATAAAAATTCTGGCAACAGCCGCGAGAATTGTTACCAAGATCGCTACTATAAATACAGAGCTGGGATTATAACCCATTTGTACTACGACGTAAGAAAAAGGAACATTTAATAGCAGGATGCCGCCTACAACAATTTGGTATAGTTTAATATTCCCAGTTGCCTGAGCCGCTGTAATAAGAGGCCTAAAGATACTATCCAAAATCGCATTTATTAAAATCAACTTTAAAAAAGTAGCTGAATACGGCGGAGGTTCAACAAGCCATATTTTCAAAACATTTTCGGTTCGGAGTAGAATTGGAAATGCGAGAGTAAAAATCAGAAAGAAATTATATTTACTACCGTAATACAGCAATTTAATTGTATATGAATGGTCATTCCTTGAATATGACTTGATAATTTGAGGGTTAACTGCATACTGCAAATTACTTACGAATTGTCCAAGCGCATTTGAAGCCTGATTTCCTATGCTTTTGGCTGCGTTTACTAACGGGCCGAAATAAACATTAAGAAGAATATTAATACCTTGATTTGAAAATATTGGAGCAGCATTACCCCATATACTCCAACCGGAAAACGAAACTAATCGTTTAAACAATTTTTGATCCCAACCTAAGCAGAACCTCTGCTCCTTGTATCTGGTTAACACATAAGCTACATAAACACCGCTAACAACCGTAGTTGCCAATAGTGTCAGAGCACCATAAGCAATTAAGGCATCATACGGTAAATATTGAATTAGTATTACTATGCCTAAATTAAGTACTGCTTGCCCTATGCTTATCCAAGCAAAAATTCTCATTTCTTCATGTGCTACAATCATCGCATGAAACGGAACAACAGCAATATTTAATGCAAATGAAACTAGAGAGAACCAGAATAGAAAGATTACCGCAGTCAAACGAGATTCATCAAAAGTGATAATTGATGGAACGATATATGTGCCTACCCCCCCCACAATCACCAACATGAGTAATGCAAATATAATATGAATATTCACGCTCATGCCGAATACATTCCTTAGATCGGTGGCTTCTTTCTTACCCAACTCAAAGGCAAGAAATCGCTGAGTTGTTCCTGATAATGCTCCTTGAAGAAATCCTGCAAGAACGACAATACCTGCGACAACATGATACAACCCGAAGTCCTCTGCTCCCAATGTATCTAAAAGAATTCGAGACGTGTAAAGAGATACGCCCATCATTACTAACATTCTCACATAGAGAGAGATCGTGTTTTTTATTATTTTTCTTGTTCTAATTGACACGCTAAATCAACTAATTCGAGTTACGTTGGACAAGCTTCGTCAGAACCTTTTTAGCTTTCGCAATAATTCTTTGAATAAGATTAACTCGACTAATCTTCGAGTAGGATTCTATAATAGGTTTAAGCATCGATAATGAAATACTGAGATCCCTATGATCTGCAGCAAGTAAAAATGACTTGTGACTAGTTTGACGGATTAACTCTCTATATTCGTAGGTTGTTTTACGAACAATATTAAGTTGGTGAGAATTAGGCTTTGTTCGCTTTTTGGGAAACGGCTTTCCTAGTGCTTCATCTCTGCCAGAACGGTACGACAACCCTTCTCTTCTATGGCGTAACCCACTTCTTTGAGAGTCTAAGACTCGTTTCGGTGTGAGTTCCTGTAGTTTTATAAGACCCTTATCGTCCCCATCTTGTAGTAAATTACTCAAAAATGGGGAACGTGAATTGATTATATTAGTTCCTCCACTATCCCCTACAAATTCAGGTAACCATGCGTCGCCAAACACAATATCTGATGTCTCCGCCATAATATCATCACAATATTCACAAGCTGTCAGTTTGAAAACCCCGTGCCCCCAGTTCCCCCCTACAACTTCAGACATCGGTTTGATTATCCATGAGTCTTCACTTCCCACCCTCGGAATCGCCGTAAAACCATATCGAGATGCGGGACTTTTTTTCAGCTTCGTTCTGAAGTCGATTAACTTCAAGTTATTAGGTTCAATGCCAGCCTGCCAACCTAGAAATTTAGCATAATTTTTAGACTTTAGATGACCACAAACGATTCCAATATGGAACTTAATTTGCTCTTTTAACTGAAGGTTATCTTCCTCATACGCTCGTAATGCTTTTATGAAGCAAGGCAAGCCAACTATAGCTACTTTTTTGGAAGGTTGAGAAAGGAGAGCTTTAACTACCTCAGATAATTCTACGGGGTAATACTTTGATTTGGCGCCAGATTGAAGAGACTCGATGTCTGAACTTTCTTGGTATGAATACATCTTATTGTTACTACTCGTATCTTCTTTTACGTGAATAATCGTATCGATATATCCATCCCGTAGTAACTTTGAACATAGCCAGTTCACCAGTCCAGCAGAACTTCCCTGCTCGCGAAACTTCCCTTCGATGGCGTAACCTGCATATGTTTTATGATAATAGCCTAATCCCTCTAGATACCTGAGATTATTTACCTTAAAAACTTTTGATGCCACAACATCTTCAATATCACTTGCTTTGGCAAATGGGCAAAAATTTTCCGCAGATTCAATCTCACTTTTGGTTAATGCGGCTAAATCTGGAATATAAGTTCCCTTAACGGTTTCGAACATTCTTCCTTTTTTAGATTGCGCCATACATAGTCCACAACCGACACAGTAATCGTGTTCTACAACCTGTTGTAAATTTAAGTGCGTCATTCGTATTAGTCTATACCGTAGAAATAGGAGTTAAGTTGTTTGAAGATACCAAGGCATCGCTTCATAAATACCTTGAGCAATACGGAGTGTAGGCTCAAAACCAAGTTTGCTTTTTGCTTTAGAAATATCACCCTGCGAATGACGAACATCACCGGGACGAAAATCTCGATACACAGGCTCGTCGTTATACTGAACACCATTTTTTTGAGTGCGTCTTTAATGCCTACAAACAGTTCATTTAGCGTCGTACGGTCACCCAATGCCATGTTGTAGATTTCGTCTTTAGCTGCGTCATCGGCTGTCGCAGCAAGAATGTTCAGTTGCACAGCATTCGCCACAAACGAAAAGTCACGGCTGGTTTCACTATCATCATTAATTAACACTGGCTCGCCTTTTATCATCGCATCAGTCCACTTAAGAATAACTGCTGCGTATGCCCCATCAGGGTTCTGGCGCGGACCAAACACGTTAAAGTAGCGCAAGCCTATTGTTTTAAAGCCATACACCCGTGCAAATACATTGGCATACATCTCGTTTACGTATTTGGTGACCGCATACGGTGATAATGGGTTACCAATGTTCTCTTCAACTATAGGTAGTGCTGGGTGATCGCCATAGGTCGAGCTACTCGCGGCATAGGTGAAGCTATCCACGCCAGCATCTCTCGCTGCTACTAGCATATTCAAAAAGCCATCGATATTGCTTTTATTGGTATTAATTGGGTCGTCGATGGAACGTGGTACTGAACCTCGTGCAGCTTGGTGCAGCACATAGTTTACTTTGCCGGCATAGGAGTGATTTATAACACGCTTGCAGGTGTCTAAATCACATATGTCCCCTTGAATAAACTCAAAGCGATTCCACTGGTCTTCGGTTACCAGGCTTTTAACTTCATCTAGGTTTTTCTGAAAGCCGGTAGAAAAGTTATCAAGGCCAACAACGCGTTGATCAAGTTTGAGTAAGGTCTCAAGTAGGTTTGATCCAATAAAGCCGGCTACACCAGTCACTAGCCAGATTTTCGGCTTTTTAGTAAGTTCGAGTTTTACTTCTTCGTATCGTGTCATGATGGCATCCTTGCGTTGCGAGTTATTAAAGACGGCAGTCGGCTTGTTCAGCCGTTAGCACATACTTTAAGTCGTACAGCACGTGTGTGTTCTTACACAACGCCCGTATTCCGTGCTCGCCTAACTGTTTAAACTCATCATGCGCAACAGCGATAACCGCTGCGTCGTATTTGCCCTTTTTATGTTGATTAATTGGGGTAATGTTATATTCGTGCTCGGCTTCGGAGGCATCAACCCACGGGTCGTAGACATCGACTTGTGCTCCGTACTCGTTGAGCTCAGTGATAATATCGGTGACTTTGGTGTTGCGAATATCGGGGCAGTTTTCTTTGAAGGTTAACCCTAGCAACAATACTTTAACGTCTTTCACACAAAGGCCTTTTTGCATCATCGCCTTTACGAGTTCTGCTGCCACAAAGCGGCCCATGTTATCGTTTACACGGCGCCCCGCTAATATCATCTGGGGGTGGTAACCGACCGCTTCGGCCTTATGTGTTAAGTAGTAAGGGTCGACGCCAATACAGTGACCACCGACAAGCCCGGGACGGAAAGGCAAGAAGTTCCATTTAGCGCCCGCCGCCTCAAGCACGGCTTGGGTATCAATGCCCATTTTGTTAAACACCATTGCCAACTCATTAATAAGTGCAATGTTTACGTCCCGCTGGGTGTTTTCAATTACCTTTGCCGCTTCAGCTACTTTTATACTGGTCGCTTTATGGGTACCAGCGGTGATCACGGTGTTGTACAAGGCATCAACAAAATCGGCGATTTCGGGGGTTGAACCTGAAGTGACTTTTTTTATTGTGGTGACACGATGCTCTTTATCGCCCGGGTTGATGCGCTCGGGGCTGTAGCCTGCAAAAAAATCTTGGTTGAGTACTAACCCTGAGTGTTGCTCAATAACAGGAAGGCAGTCCTCTTCGGTGGCACCCGGGTAAACGGTGGATTCGTAGATCACCTCCGCACCCGCTTTAATCACGCTGCCAATGGTCTCGCTGGCTTTAATCAGCGGCGTTAAGTCGGGCTGTTTATGTTTATTAATGGGGGTTGGCACCGTCACAATAAACACATCGGCATCGCCGAGTGCGTTAACATCACTGGTGTAAGAAAGGTGTTTGGCTTGTTGTAAGCGTTCGGGCTCTACCTCGAGAGTGTGGTCTTCACCACTGTTAATTTCCGCCACGCGCTTTTGGTTAATATCAAAACCCAGCGTTCTAAATTTTTGACCGAATTCAACTGCAAGAGGAAGGCCCACATAGCCGAGCCCGATAACAGCAATCGTAATCTCACTGCTTCCTAACTTTTTGAACAGTGCGTTGCTCACCTAAATTCCCTTTTAAACTTCGTCCGCCATCCTGGCGTTGTGTTGTTTGTTTGCCCTGTGCTTTGTGCACTGGGTTTTATCAGGTCGTTTTAGTCGTGCCAAAGGCACGACCTACTTTGATTTGTATTCGTAGCCGTAACCATACCCGTAGCCATAGCCGTAGTAGCTGCTGCGGGTGCGACGTACTTTGTTGAGCAAGGTGCCTTTAATGGTCACACCGTTTTGGGCAAAGCGTTTTATGGTTTGCTCGACTTCTTTTACTGAGTTTTGCTCAAAGCCGGTGACCAACAAGTTGGTGCCGGCGTAGCGGCCGACAATGGCAGCGTCTGTCACTGCGAGTATCGGTGGCGTGTCACACAGTACGTAGTCGTAATGTTCGCTTGCGTAATCAAACAGCTCTTGTAGCCGTGCTTGCATAAGCAACTCCGATGGGTTTGGCGGGGCAACACCTCGGTTCACCATATCCACGCCTTTGTAAGGTGTTTGTTTTATCAAAGCATCGCGGTCAACTTTGCCAGCCAGGTAATCAGAGAGACCCTCTTTGTTGTTAAGGTCCATCATGTTGTGTAGGTAACCTCGACGTAAATCGACATCAATGATCAGTACTCGTTTGCCCGCTTGTGCCAATACCATGGCGAGGTTCGCGGTAATAAAGGATTTACCCACGGTAGGGCTCGGCCCCGAGATCATAATGATATTGTTCTTGGCTTCGAGCATCGCAAAGTGCAAGCTGGTGCGCAGTCCACGCAACGCTTCGATACTCATATCGGTTGGCTCTTCGGCGGCTAATAACGGCAGCTCGGCATGGCGATTTTTATCGCGCTTAAGTGCTGCTTTAATGCGTTCTTCTAGCTTATGCTGAACTTCCGAGTCTGGGATGCTGGCGTATACGGTAATGCCTGCGTTCTCTAACTCTTCTGGGCTTTGCACGCCGCGGTTCATCATTGCTTGAACAAACACCCATCCGACTGAGACCATACCGCCGAGCATTGTGGCGAGTACCACAATCAGTGGTTTCTTAGGTGCAACGGCGCGCGGCTGTGTAACCGCTTCATCTAGAATACGTACATTACCCACAGTGCCGGCTTTCATCACGTTGAGTTCTTGCATGCGATTGAGCAGTTGCAGGTAGATTTCTTGATTTACTTCGACATCGCGTGTTAAACGCAACACTTCTTGCTGTGTCTCGGGAAGTTGTTCAATTTGCTTGGTGAGCTCGGCTTTTTCTTGCTGCAGTCGCTGTTTTTGCTCGAGCAAGGCTTGATACTGCGGATGCTCACGGGTGTACAGTCGCGCCAGCTCAGCCTCTTTAAAACTTAGCTCATTCAGGCGCTTTTCGTACTCAATGACTTGGTCGAGCATGCCTTTAGTTTCGAGGCTTAAATCCACCGACTGACTTTGCAGGCGGTATTGGTTGAGCTTTTCTTCAGCAACCGTCAGGTCGTGCTTCAAGCTGGGTAACTGTTGCTCGATAAACTCAAGGCTGTTTTGCGCTTCGGCAGCGTTACGGCGAATGTTTTGCAGCATGTACGCTTGTGTGATTGCCTGCAGCACCTCTTTTGCTTGTGTGCCATCGGTATGTTGTAAACTTGCCGCCAAAATACCGGTATCTTTGCCGCGCTCACTTACACTTAATCGCTCTTTCCACGTGTTTATAGTGCCCAAACGGCTGGTTTTATACACTTCAAAGGTATCGGTGTTGTGCGCTTCAATATCAGCGACTTTTAAGCGCCACTCGCCAGAGCGCATTTCTTCGCCGATGGCCCCTGAAATCACCTGTTGATCATCAAAGTAAAGGGCTAGCTGCTTACCGTTGAGATCTAAACGCAACGGTTTGCCGATAACCGATTGTGGCACCTGCAACTCGCTGATTAGTACCTCATCTTTATTGCCACTGCGACGCGCCAGGAACTCACCAATTATCGGCGTATAGCGCGGACGACTCAGTATGGTTAAATCCAGTTGGTCAACGACCTCGCCAATCACCATGCGCGAGGTCATGATTTGGATTTCGGTCTCGGCTTCGCTCTCTTTGGCAAACATATCCGCCATGTCGCCGGATAAGGCGGGCATACCTGATGATTTTTTTTCAACCTGCAATAAGGCATCGGCTTTATAAACTGGGGTTGCCAGCAGTGCATAAGCAACACCCAAGGCCATAAATAGTACAGTGATTATAATGATGAACCACTTGCGGTCTAAAAGCAGTCCAAAGAGCTTGCCTAGATCGATTTCGTCTTCATTTCGCGACCCGTTTGATGACGCGTTAGGAGCCGATGTAGGTTTATTAGAGTCTGTCATGGAGTTTTAACCTGATACTGCCTTGATACGAAGTTGAAAGTTGTTATTACGCGAGTTTGCTTTGCCAGTGCGACACCGCGCGTGCGAGATCGCGATATACTTGCTCGTGGCATTCGATGCTTTTTTGATAAGGGTCGGCGATGTCTTTTCCTTTCCCTAACCCTAGTCTTAAATTTTGTTCGTTATCACTATTGAGCCACTCACCCAACAGCATGGTCTTGCCGCGGCTGTCGGGATAACGGTTACTCAGCCACTCTTTGTGCTGTTGTTCCATTACCAAAATCAAATCGCTTTGATTTACCAACGAGCGGCTCGCTTGTTTAGCGGCGTGTGTGGGACATGCGAGCCCTTCTATATAGGCAACTTCGCGCGCGGTGTTGTCCATATCGCGACCTGTCAGGTTCGCTGCTTCAACATGAGTGCCTGCGCTATCCACGTGCTTTTCGGGCAGCGCACGCTGCAATAGCGCGGCAGCCACCGGGCTGCGGCAAATATTACCGGTGCAAACAACGAGAATATGGTCAAACATTAGTTATTTAGGTCGTCGCGGGCGCGTGTGATGTTATATAAACCGGTCAGCGATGGAATAATCTGGCTGATCACGCGGTTCCAGCGTGCGACAGGGGCTGCGGTCACGTAGACGATATCGCGCGGTTGTAGTTTAAATTGCTCAGCCATGACCAATGCCGTCGCGTTGCTGGCATCGAGTTGAAATAATTGTGCGGCATAACCACTATCGGATGCGGCTTGGCGTATCACGAATACGCCTGAAGCATCTGCGGTTTGGTTGTACAAACCACCGGCATCACTCAGCGCCTCTGCGAGTGTCATGCCATAGCGCCCCATCGGATAGCTTTGCTGTTTACCGACTTCACCGAGTACGTAGACTTTGTTTTTATCGTTGCGGGCAATATGCAATACGTCGCCCGCTTTAAGAATAATGTTCTCTTGTGTATCACCGCGCTGGTAGAGTTCGCGCAATGAGTAGTGCATCTCTTGCTCGCCACGCTTTAAGCTGACATCGGTCCAGTCCGCATTAGGCGTGAGCCCACCGCTTTGCGCGACCGCCTCGATTAGCGTCAGTGGCACATTGCTCACAGGTAAGGTGCCGGGCTGTTTGACTTCGCCGGTCACGTATACGCGCTGCGAACGGAACGCGGCCACGGTGACATCGACTTGCGGCGCTTCGATATACTTCGCTAGCTTGGCGGTGATCATGTCGCGTATTTCAGTGACGCGCTTACCCGCTACGTTAATTTTACCAACATAGGGATAAAATATGGTTCCATCGTTATGAACCCAGTTACCGGCTTCCTCTGGCGCACGCATCGAGCCGGCAGGAATGGTCAGTTCGGGGTGGTCCCACACGGTGATGTTAAGAATATCACCACGCCCGACGACATAGTCGTAGTTATTGCGTGCTTTCTCAAGTGCTGGGTTGGCACGTAAGTGTTCGTCGTTGCTTTGCTCAGCATTGATTTGCGCTAACAGCATGGGGGTGATGGCTTGAACCTTGACGAGATTTTCCCACTCAACGTCTGAGAACGACTCGCCATTACTGTAGTCACTGTCGCTAAATAAGCTACCACCCGACGGGTCAGGGATATGGCCTCCCGGCGCGAGTGAACAACCCGCTAATGCCAGACCGATGGCGGATAGAACGCTGAGTTTAAGAAGTCGCGGGGTTCGCTTGAACTGCATCACTGACACCATTGTGTAAAGTCTCATTTAATTCCATTTAAATAAAAAGGCTGACGTAAATCGGTCAGTCGATAGAGGTCGACGGGTCGCTTTAATGTTTGTCCACCGTCTCGGGTTATCGGCTCCCATGACAGCCCCGCGTGGTCGATACTGGATTTCACCGAGAACAAATCAAACGGGATACTGAGGTACAAACCTTTAGTAAATGACCCTTCGCCGTAGTCCTCTGCCGAGACATTGGTCAATGCGGCATAGGCACCCGCCACAACACCCGATTCAAAGCGATGCTCAAAGGTGACTTTGACACCTTCATCACCCGCTAGAAAACGTCCTGCATCGAGCTTCACTAACGAGCGTTTGAGCCACGGAGTCTGCCAGTAAGCACTCAGATGACCGGTCCAGACCTTGTAATCACACAACCCTAACGGCTCATCAAAGCTGCGTTGCTTCACCCAGTTTAGATTGCCGCCGAATGCCCAATCACTGCCTTGTGGACGATACAATACGCTCGCCCCTGCACCGGCAAACATGCGCTCTAAGTAACCTGCGTATGCCGCACCATACCAATTGTTCTTTAGCTTGGCGGTGTATTGTGAATACAAATTACTGAGCCACACATCGGTGTCTGCATAATATTCACGTACGTAAGTACGAACACGTGGCAGGGGTGACTCGTAGTCGTCGACGCGATAAGTGAATTGGTCGTAGTTATTAAGCACGTTCATGCCGATACTGGCATTGACCTGCCAACGCGGTGTCAAGGTGATATTTATGTCGGCATTGGCGGCGAACTGATAAAAGTAAAAGCTCTCGGCGCTGCCAAATGACTGGCTCAATGAAGGGCGCCAGGTCACATCCCAGTCTGGCGTCAGTGTGCGCGCTTCACCTCGTTGTGCGCTCCAAGCGCGCGCTTCGCTCTGACTGTAGGTATTGCTGAGCGGCTTAGTAAACCGAGCTCCATTAGCGATCTGTTTAAATTCATCAACATCGACGTTGTAGCTATTGATCGCCATGCCCTGATTGACGGTGACCCACTCGTAACGTTTGATATCCTCGGCCACGTAATGCGTGGCAATACGGGTGGCGCGTTCGAGTTGTTCTGCGCGATTGCGGTAGTTACCTTCGCCCTGTTGATACAGCGTGAGCGTTGTACCCTGAATTTGCCATCCGCTGAGCTCGATACCGAGCTCATTTTTAAATGCCTGTGTAAGCTCAGCCTCATCCGTTTGCGGCACTGATAAGACAGCTCGCTTACGAGGCCTTACTTTAATTTGCTCGGCACCATCTAAATCGGCATGCAACGTGATACCAAACATCCAAGTGTTGCCGCGTTGATAGCTTAAATTCAGCTGCACATGGTCATTCAGTGCGTACTGTGCGCCCCAGTTTAGTGGGCTATCACTGTAAACCGGTGCCTCGGTTAAGTTGGGATCGACCGGATTACTGAGCCTTTCTTGACTGTAATCGTTAGCATCGTATTCGACTTGCAATACTAACGGCTGCCACGGTGTTTGATACTCTACCCCGGCAAATAAGGCGCTAGACCCGCGAAACCAGTCATCGACTTCGAACTGCCCGCCTGTTCCGCTTGTCGTGCGGCTGCGTTGACAAAAGCGGTCATCGACATGACACAGTGGGTTATTAATATTATCGCGCACCCCCAAATAGCCCCAACCGATACCTGCGGTTACGTCAATCGCGCCCCAGTCAGCTGAATTAAATAGTTGTTTAGAAGCAACAATGTATTCACCGCTATAGAGTCCGGTGCCGCCTAAATCCCGTAAACCAATCGCCAGTTCAGGTTGATAACGCCCCTCATTGAGTAGGTTTAACTTAACGTCGAGCCCTTTATCTTTCAGGGTTTGGTTGCTGAACTCAGGGTCGATACTGTAACGCTCGTAACGAATATCGGTATAACGTACCGTGGTCTCTAACCAAGGGAACAACTGCATGCTGAGCGAAATACGGCGAAACGGATCGTTATCGCGGTAGTTTAAGCTCAGTTCACCCTCTGGGTTCATTCGGGCACTGGGCATTTGCATCACGCCAACTCCACCGTAATCTGACTGCCTATAAGTGGTCTTCGTTTGTGCGTGACTGATTTGTGGTACTAACACCAGCAATAACCCGGCAATGATTGCCTGCAAACTAGGCTTCATGACTGACAAAGGCGCGCTACGGATGATTTACCGGGTTCACTATTGGTCGACCTTGCCGCCAGCGATTGGTTCGGTGCCCAATAAATCAGTAAGTTCAATAAGCGTTGGTTGATGCCACTAAAACCCGCTGGTAAGTCGCTGTCATCATAGCCTTGAAATAATACCTGCCCGGGTTGCCAATTAATTTGCTCGACAGCGACTTCGCGCGGCGTCAACGCCCGATAATCAGCTCGCTGGCTCGCAAAGCCTTGCAGTGGAACCTCCCACAGATTATCCAACGCCCTATTTTTCAGTCGCTTAAACAGGGGATCTTGCGACCAAGGATAGGTACCTGCAAATGGAGTGAGCCCCACCCAGTGGATACTGTGGGGGGCCCCCACCACGCGCAAAAAGTAGTGCTTAAAATGTCGAGTTAGCTGCCAGTTATTTTCGGGTTCAGCGATCAACCGCGCTGGCATAATGCCCGCGGCAAGGCTTGCCAATAATGGCCAGCGCTGAACCTGTTGATACAACTGTTGGGTGCGTTCGGCCAATTCCGGCTGTTCGGTATTTTTGTAAACGGTGCTCAGCAGTTGCAACTCGGCAAGGACCGCAACACGGCGCGCCTCTAACCGTTGTTGCAGCTTAGGCGTGCACAGGCGCGCCGTCGACCAATAAAGATTTTCTGGTTGCTCACTGTGGGCGATAACCGAATCGACCACGGTTTTAATCCGCTCACCGTAACTCAGTCGCAAGTCGACCCGTTGCTGGCCGGTCAGACCATCTGAAAATACAGCGGTTACCGGCACCTGCGCCTGACTACTCAGGGTAGCGAACACACTGCTCACCACACAGGTGAGGACTAAAATAACTTTCACAAAACGACTCGACATCACATCACTACGTTTAATAACGTGCTTCTCGCAACATTAATGTGCCACTGTCGCGATGGTCACCGATGCCGAAATGCTGTTTAGACTGGATAATGTCGCCACTGTGGTATTCGATCCAATAGCGATTTTGCCAAGTTAATCCGGATTGGGTGTGGACATCTTCGACTAATTCGCGCGTTTTGCGTTTGCCTCGTAGTGGCGTTGCAATGTTTTGGTCAACCGACCAATTAAAACGACTTTGGATGTGTATGCGCTCTACGCGCTGATTGGAGTTCTCATAATCGAGGAAGGATTGCCAAGTACGTACGCAATGAGGTGCGGCTGCCGAATCCCGTAGTTGCTGTTGATAGCAACCCAGAGGATCAGCATTTAAATTGGCGACAAACATGAGGTTGTGCGGCATTCCTTCGCTGCGAGTGATGCGTCCGTTGCGCGTAATCAGTGCTTCTTTTGCCGATAGCCAACGCCGCTCCACACGTCCTGTGCGGTTAATTTGCTCGGCGAGCACTAAGGTGGCTATCGGTTGTTCGCCCAACTGGGCGTATATTGCTGCACCCGGCAATTGTTTGAGTTGCTCGGGTGTCAGTTGGTTTATTTTATCTTGCTCTAACCAAAACATCAGCGTCTCGGAAGCGCTTGAAACGCCGCCCGAGAGCTGACTTGAATCTGGTTGCACGACTGAGCAGCTGGCGACCAGTAGCACACTGATCGCCAGTACAACGGCTTTGACCACGACTTAGTTGTTATTCGTGGTCGTCGTTGTGCTGGTATCGTCTTGATTATTTTGCACGACCGCTGCGGTCGCGGCTACTGCGGCAGCGCCCGCTGCAACGGCACCCGCCGTTATACCACCGGCGGCGGCTGTACCTGCGGCAGCGCCTGCTGCGCCCGCTGAACCTGCAGCCGCTCCAGAACCCGCAGCACCGGTACCGGCGGCTGAGCCCGTACTACCTGCAGTACCCGATGTGGTGCCTGAGGTCGTGCTGGTCGTCCCAGAGCTGGTTCCTGATGTTGATCCCGACTGAGATCCCGATTGCGTGCCTGACTGCTGCGAACCTGACTGCTGTGAGCCCGATTGTTGCTTTTGCTGCTGTTGCGCATATGCAGGTGTAAAAGAAGTACCCGCCAACAATATAGCGGAGAGTGAAATAGATACTAATTTGGTCATCGTTTTCATCATGTGATTCCTTCACATTGAGAGTGTCAACATCCGTGACTACAAAAACGGCTTTCGTGGAGAGTTTAAACACGCTACCGCCCATGGGTTGCGGATCCCATTGTCCGATGAGGTGCTCGGTGGCGCGTATTTATTTGTTAGCAGATTTAACCATTGTGATTAACATTTGACAACCATTAAAACTCGAAAAAAATTTAAGTGCTTAAATTTACTTCAATTAAATGCTTATTGACGTCAGTAAGGTTTGAGCTAGCGCTCCACTATGGCTGCGCTAACCCCTCTTTATAACTCGGGTACAACAAGCTGTATCCGGTGCTGCGGAGTAAGCGATTACTACAGCGTTTCGAGCCGCGCGGACCTGGACCGGGCTCCACTGGACCATTGAGTTCAACGCCCTCTTGCTCGGCCAGGTACTGATACACTTGGTACTGTTTGGTAGGCTTATCGTCCGACACCAAAAATAGGCGGTGGCGATGTTGCGGAAAGCGCACTAAATGAAAGATAAAGCTCGCGACATCATCCTGATGGATACGGTTGGTCCAGCTATCACGCAAAGTGGCTTTACCCTGCTGCAACTGCTTGCGCATAAAATCGCGCCCTTCGCCGTAAATACCGCTGCAACGTAAAATCGTCGACGGTACGGGTAAGTCACGAATTAGATGTTCGGCTTGCAATAGCATTTGCCCGGAGTCAGAATCTGGCGCGGTGGGCGAGGATTCATCCACCCACTCACCTTCACTCTGTCCATATACGCCGGTACTGGATACGTAAATCACATACGGTGAATAACTGAGCTCACTGATGACCTGCTGCAAATGCCGACACGGCACCACATAGCCTTGACGATACCCCTCTTTGGAGTATTCGCTCGGCGTTAGGGTGACCACCACCAGATCGACTTTGCGGTCGCTGAACAAAGCACGCAGGTCTTGTTCATTGCTGGCATCGGCAGCTACCGTTTCAACCCCATTGATGAGTGGTTTGTTGTCGGGATTACGACACGCACCTATCACCTGATGGTTGTCAGCAACCATCAGTCGAGCGGTGCGTTGGGCGATATCGCCATAACCTAATAAGAGTATATTCATAGTGGCTATGTTACTGATTATCAGCTTGGCTGTCCAAATAATCGAGGATGCCCTCTGCGGCGGTACGGCCCTCGGCTATCGCTGTGACGACGAGGTCCGCACCGCGTACCATGTCACCCCCGGAAAAAATCTTTGGGTTACTGGTTTGCATCGCGAATAGACCCATTTGATCGGGCTCTGCTGTGGCAAGCACCGTGCCCCATTCGCTCAAATTCACTTGGTGCCCGTTTAACCACTCCGGTGGATTCGGTTGATAGCCAAAAGCAATGAGCACGGCGCTTGCTGGCATTACGAACTCAGAGTCTGGCACCGGTTGCGGTCGGCGACGACCTTCTTCATCGGCGGGACCCAGCTCAGTGCGCACCATTTTGACACCACTGACGCGACCATCTTCACCTGCCACCACGGCGAGCGGTTGTAGATTGAATTCAAACTCGACCCCTTCCTCGCGTGCGTTTTGCACTTCACGGCGCGAGCCGGGCATGTTTTGTTCATCGCGACGGTAGGCACACACTACGGATTCAGCACCTTGACGAATCGAGGTACGTACGCAGTCCATCGCGGTATCACCGCCGCCAAGCACCACGACTTTTTCGCCTTCGAGGTTAATCAACGGGTAATCCGGCATTTCGGTATCCAGCAAGCGCTGGGTGTTACCAATTAAAAACGGCAGTGCAGGATACACCCCTGGCGTATTGAGCCCCTCTAACCGTCCATCCAGTGCCTTGTAGGTGCCTAATCCTAAAAACACGGCATCGTTTTCCTGCATCAAGGTATCAAAATCGACATCTTTACCCACCTCAACGCCGAGTTTGAATTCAATGCCCATGTCGCTGAAGATCTCACGACGTAATTTCAGTACTTGTTTATCGAGCTTAAACGGTGGAATACCGTAGGTCAGCAGTCCACCGATTTCGGGGTAACGGTCATACACCACGGGCTTGACACCGTTACGTACCAATACATCGGCACAGGCAAGCCCGGCAGGGCCGGCGCCAATGATGGCGACCTTTTCAGGGCGAGCTTCGACATCGCTTAAATCGGGGCGCCAGCCTTCGGCAAACGCCTGATCGACCATCTGTTTCTCGATACTACCAATGGTGACGGCACCAAAATCGTCATTAAGCGTACATGCGCCCTCGCACAAACGATCTTGCGGACACACCCGACCACAGACTTCGGGCAGGCTGTTGGTTTTGTGCATGAGCTCTGCCGCTTCAAACACGCGGCCTTGGTTAGCCAGCTCCAACCATTGCGGAATGTAGTTATGCACCGGACACTTCCACTCACAATAGGGGTTACCGCAATCGAGGCAGCGATCGGCTTGGCCTTGCAGTTGCACATCCGACATCGGCTCATAGATTTCTTTAAATTCAATACGACGCGATTCGACGGGGTGCTTAGGAGGGTCGATGCGCTGTACGTCTAAAAATTGATATACGTTCTTGTTCATTACATCACCTGCACACGGAGCTCAGCGGTCGAGCGGGCACGGTGGCCTAGCAACGACGCAATATCGGCGGACTTAGGTTTAACGATGACAAACTGTTTTACGATGTCATCAAACTCGGTCAGTAGCTGTCTGGAGTAATTACTACCGGTGGCTTCGTGATGTTCATGGATCAGACCACGCAGGTGTTCTTTGATGATGGGTTTATCCACGGCAACCGCTTCGACCAGCTCGCCATTGAACCGTCGATGCAGGTCACCGTCGATGTTGCGTAAGTAGGCAAACCCGCCAGTCATTCCGGCGCCAAAGTTAATACCGCACTGACCGAGCACTACAACGATACCGCCGGTCATGTACTCGCAGCCGTGGTCGCCGATGCCTTCAACGACTGCGGTAGCCCCTGAATTACGAACGCCAAAGCGCTCACCCGCGCAGCCGGCCGCATAGAGTTTGCCGCCCGTTGCACCGTACAAACAGGTGTTACCCATAATGGTGGATACCTCACTGGCATAGCTCACGCCAGCACGCGGCTTAATCACGATACTGCCGCCCGCCATGCCTTTACCGACGTAGTCATTGGCATCGCCGGTCAGATGCAGTTTCAGTCCGCCGGCATTAAAGGCGCCAAAGCTTTGTCCCGCAGTGCCCATAAAGCCGAGCTGAATAGGCGCTACCGCCATACCTTGGTTGCCATGCTTTTGTGCGATATAACCACTGACCATAGCGCCCACTGAGCGATCATCGTTGCGAATGGTGAGTGACCAGCTGCCCCCTCGGCGATTATCAATTGCCTCACGCGTGAGTTCGAGTAAGCGCTGATTGAGTCGACCCGGGTCATAAGGCGGATTTTTCTCGACACAGTATTTGGCATGCTCCGACGCGGTACCCGCTGCCGCCAACAAAGGTCCGAGATCCATCGCGTGCTGACGTTGGGTCTCGCCGGGCAAACGCTCCAGTAAATCAACCCGCCCAATGGCGTCGGTAATGCTGGTTAGGCCGAGCTTTGCGAGCCACTCACGGACTTCTTCGGCGATAAATTCGAACAACGTAATAACACGCTCGGGTAAGCCACGGAAAAACTCTTTACGCAAGGTTTCGTCTTGAGTGGCAACGCCGGTGGCACAGTTGTTGAGGTGACAGATACGTAAGTACTTACAACCTAATGCCACCATCGGCGCGGTACCAAAACCAAAACTTTCAGCACCGAGGATCGCGGCTTTCACCACATCAAGTCCGGTTTTGAGTCCACCATCCACTTGTAAGCGGATTTTATGGCGCAGGTTGTTCTCGACCAAGGCTTGATGTACTTCGGCAAGGCCTAGCTCCCACGGTGAGCCGGCATACTTAACCGAGGTAAGTGGGCTGGCACCGGTGCCGCCGTCGTAGCCCGACACAGTGATTAAATCTGCGTAGGCTTTGGCAACACCGGTGGCGATGGTGCCAATGCCTGGCGTTGAGACGAGTTTCACCGATACTAGGGCTTTTGGATTCACTTGTTTGAGATCGAAAATCAGCTGTGCGAGATCTTCAATCGAGTAAATATCATGATGCGGTGGCGGAGAGATCAATGTGGTGCCGGGCACCGCAAAGCGCAATTGGGCAATTTCTGCGGTGACTTTTTCGCCGGGCAATTGGCCACCTTCACCGGGCTTCGCGCCCTGCGCTACTTTAATTTGTATGACATCGGCATTCACTAGGTAATGCGGCGTCACGCCAAAGCGACCCGATGCCACCTGCTTGATGCGTGAGTTCTTAATGCTGTTAAAGCGTTTCGGATCTTCACCGCCTTCGCCCGAGTTAGAATGCCCACCAATGCGGTTCATCGCCTCGGCGAGGGCTTCATGCGCTTCGGCACTGAGTGCACCAATTGACATGGCTGCGGTATCAAAGCGCGGGAATAAAGCTTCTTTCGGCTCGACGTCGTTGATATCAATCGGTGTCGCGGCGCTTGGATTGAGCTTCAGTAAATCACGAATATGCGCCACCGGGCGCTCGTTCACATAGCGTTGGTACACGGCGTAGTCCTCTTGTTTACCGCTCGCTACTGCGGCTTGCAGTGAGGTGACCACGTCTGGGTTGTAAGCGTGATATTCGCCGCCGTGTACGTATTTGAGCAAGCCGCCATGAGGCAGCGGCTTACGTTTGAGCCAGCATTGTTGGAAAATCCGTTGCAGATCGGTTTGCACATCAGCAAAGCTCGTGCCGTTAATACGTGCCGGTGCATTGGCAAAACAGGCATCGAGAATGTCTTGATTGAGCCCCACCGCCTCAAATAATGAGGAGCCGCGATAGCCGGCAATACTGGCGATACCCATTTTAGAGAGGATCTTGAGCAATCCTTTATTCAAACCCTGGCGGTAGTTCATCACCGCTTGTTTGACATCCATTGCTAGCTTGCCTTGATGTACCAGTTGCTCAACGCTCTCGTAAGCTAGGAACGGATACACTGCGGTCGCACCTAGACCGAGTAGCACCGCCATATGGTGCGGGTCACGTGCTGATCCAGTCTCGACAATAATATTGGAGTCACAACGTAACTGTGCCTTCACTAGCGCCTGTTGTACCGCGCCCACCGCCATCGGTGCGGGTATCACTACCTCACCTTTGCTAAATTCACGGTCGCTGAGGGTCACCATCACACGATGTTGGTTCTTCACCACATCAATCGCGGCCTCGACCAAGTCGGCGAGCGCCTGTTCGAGATTTTTCTCGGTTGGGGTAAAAGCCAGACTCAAAGTGGCATGACCGTAGTGATGCTCATCGAGCTCACGCAACTGCTTGAGGTCGGTGTACATTAAAATCGGTGACTCGAAGACGACGCGATCGGCATCGCCTGACGCCTCACTGAACACATTATGTTCACGTCCGATGATGGTCTCGAGTGACATCACATGGCGTTCGCGGATCGGGTCAATGGCCGGGTTGGTCACTTGCGAGAATTGCTGGCGGAAGTAGTCGTACAGCAAGCGCGGTTGTTTTGATAAAACGGCCGTTGGGGTATCGTCCCCCATCGAGCCGACCGCTTCTTGCGCATCCTTAGCCAGCACCGCAACCACTTGTTGCAGTTCTTCGCGGGTGTATAAAAAGGCTTTGTGCAACACCCGCATTTGGTTATCGTCGTACAAACGCTTGCCAATTTTATCGGCACTACAGCGGTCAAAGGGCACTAAGCGACGTCGGTGTTCGGTGAGCCATTGACGATACGGCTGACGACTTTTTAAGTCATCCTCTATCTCCGCGTTGTGCCAAATACGTCCGGTGTAGGTATCCACCGCCATCATTTGACCGGGACCAAGGCGACCTTTTTCTTGTACGTCGTGTTCTTCGTAATCCCAAATACCGACTTCTGAGGCAATGGTAAGAATACCGCTTTTGGTGAGGACATAGCGTGCGGGGCGCAAGCCGTTACGGTCCAAGCTACAGGCAACGTGGCGGCCATTGCTCATGACCACACCAGCCGGTCCGTCCCACGGCTCCATATGTAAGGCATTAAATTCATAGAAGGCACGCATCTCGTCACTCATGGTGCTGTCCCCCTGCCACGCGGGCGGGATCAGTAATCGCATGGCCCGGAACAAGTCCATACCACCCGCGAGTAACAGCTCCAGCATATTATCGAGCGAGGCACTGTCGGAGCCTTCTTGACCCACCAAGGGGGCCGCTTGCTGTAAATCGGGTAGCAACGGGCTATGGAATTTGTAGATACGCGCTTGCGCCCACTGGCGGTTACCCCGAATGGTGTTGATCTCGCCGTTATGAGCGAGAAAACGAAACGGTTGTGCTAAGCGCCAACGCGGCTGGGTATTGGTCGAAAAGCGTTGATGGAACACGCAGATTGAGGTTTTCAGTGCTTTATTAGCCAAATCGGGATAATAACGCGGCAGGTCACCTGCCATCATCAGGCCTTTGTAGACTAACAGCAGGCTCGACATTGAGCAGATATAGAGCTCATCAGCACTGAAAACGCCTTGCTCCACTTTTTGTTCGACCCGACGCCGTGCCATATACAGGCGGCGTTCGATGTCTTTTTTGCGCCAACCGGTCGGGGCGCTGATTAACACTTGTTCGATTTTAGGTTCGGCGGCCTTTGCGCCTTCACCTAATACGGAATCATCGACTGGGACTTTACGCCAGCCCACCACACTAAGGGTTTCTTTTTGTAGTTCTTGCTCTATGAGGTGACGTGCCGATTCGCGTTTGTCGGAGTTACGCGCAAAAAAGACCATGCCCACGGCAAATTTCTTGCCGAGGTTCCATCCTTGTTGCTCAGCGTACTCACGAAAGAATTGTTCTGGAATTTGTAGCAACAAGCCGCAGCCGTCACCGGTCTTACCGTCGGCACCGATACCGCCTCGGTGCTGCATACGGTCGAGACCTTGTACAGCGGTGCTGATGAGATCATGGCGAGCATCACCTTCGATGCTCGCAATTAGGCCGAACCCGCAATTATCACGGACGTCATCGGCATGATACAGGCGCATGACATCTCCACGAATAGTTATTCAGTGGAACTACATTATCATGCAGAAATTAACTTGTATATTTGCTTTTTATGCTACTTTTTGAATGCCAGCATGCGGTCAAGCGGGATCATCGCCTCTTTCGCGAGCTGCGGATCGACATGAATTTCATGTTGCTCTCCGCCGTGCTCAAGGGCTTCAGCAATCGCCACTAAGCCGTTCATCGCCATCCACGGACAGTGAGCACAGCTACGACAGGTTGCCCCGTTGCCCGCTGTGGGCGCTTCTAAGAACGTCTTGTTAGGTTGCAGCTGCTGCATCTTGTAGAAAATGCCGCGGTCCGTTGCCACGATAAAGGTATCGTTCGGCAAGGTTTGGCTCGCTTTGATTAATTGTGAGGTTGAACCCACGGCATCGGCCATGTCGACAATGTTTTGTGGTGATTCTGGGTGTACCAAAATCGCTGCTTCAGGGTGCAGTTTTTTCATGTCGCGCAAGGCTTTGGCTTTAAACTCGTCGTGTACCACGCACGCGCCCTGCCACATCACCATATCGGCACCGGTTTGCTTTTGAATGTAGCCACCGAGGTGACGGTCCGGTCCCCAGACAATTTTTTCGCCTTGGCTATCGAGGTGTTCAACTAATTCGAGTGCCATGCTTGAGGTGACAACCCAATCGGCTCGCGCTTTCACTGCGGCTGAGGTGTTGGCATAAACCACCACGGTGCGGTCTGGATACTGGTCACAAAACTCAGCGAACTTATCGGGTGGGCAACCTAAGTCGAGCGAGCACTCGGCTTTGAGAGTGGGCATCAACACCGTTTTTTCTGGCGTTAAGATCTTCGCGGTTTCGCCCATAAAGCGCACACCGGCAACAATCAACGTGTCGGCATCATGGTCACGACCAAAACGCGCCATCTCTAATGA
>NZ_DEYI01000104.1:0-7835 GCF_002364475.1 Idiomarina sp. UBA3162 | reverse complement strand
CAATCTGAGCCGCACCCGCTTCATTTTTTAGCAGGTAGTTGCCCCATAAAAAAGCATTCTCATCGATAGGTCCGCCGCGTGTTAAGCCTTTTTTTAAATAGCCTAAACGACCGAAATCCTGAATCGTGGCGTACATACCGGGTTCAATCACTTCAATCATTCGAATGCCTCCACTGAACCGCCAGCCGCGATAAATTCATCCTTTGAAATCGCCTTAAATCGCACCGTATCACCCGAGTTAAGTTGATTCAGAATGCCTTTCTGCGGCTCATATAATGGAAAGGTCGTGCGACCAATGATATTCCAGCCGCCAGGCGATGCTAAGGGGTAAATCGCTGTCTGCCGTTCAGCAATGGCAACACTCCCCGCTGGAATGCGTGTTCTAGGTGAATCCAACCGCGGTGCCTGTAAATCTTCGGCGACTTCGCCCATGTAAGCAAAGCCCGGTGCAAAGCCCAATGCATATACTCGATAGCTATCCCGACAATGGCGCTCTATAACCTCCTCGGCACTGCATCCGTGGAGCTCCGCAATACGTGCTAAATCAGGCCCGACCGTCTCGTCGTAATAAACAGGAATGACATGTGTTTGCCCCTGTGCGGCGTCACGTTCATCAAGCGCCGGTAACGACTCGATAATAGCTTTAACAGCGCCACGCACATCGGTGTCCGAGTGACGCGTGATATCGTAATAAACCATCAGCGACGAGTACGCAGGCACGGTCTCGAGTATCGCCAGATCACTGTCTGCTAAGGCGGCATCGAGCTGCAATACGCGTTGATTGGCGGCGAGACTAATTTCATCTGAGAAGTATACAATAACCGCATCTGCACCGGCATTAACTATGGATGGTTTCACGCTCAGTGTCCCTCTTGTTGTTATTCAGGTAACGAATGAAGCAATTCACGTATTTTAGCAACGGTCTCAACCGCCGACGGATTATCGCCGTGCACGCAAAGCGAATCGATACTAATCATTCGTTCATTACCATCTTTATCGATAATCGGTTCACGACGAGCAAATCGCTTCGCTTGTTCTAATACGTCGGCTTCTTCAGTCAGCACCGCACCGTTTTGTTTACGCGATACTAATCGCCCTTTATGGTTATAACGACGATCCGCGAAGCCCTCAAACCACAAGTGGACATCATAGTTAGAAGCAAGCGCTTGCCACTCAGAGTTTTGCGGGGTTGCCATAACCATCAGAGGTAGCGGCTGACGTTGCTGGGTTTGCAAATAGCTGACTGCTTTACACACCGCTTTAAATATCTCACTATCGCGTAGCATATCGTTATATAGGGCGCCATGCGGCTTAACGTACGCAACTGATTCGCCATAACGCGTAGCAATACCGTTCAGGGCACCGACTTGATACATGATGAGGGACACTATTTCTTGCTCCGAACAATCCATGTGCCGCCGCCCAAAACCAATAAGATCGGGATAGCTCGGGTGAGCTCCGATCTTGACTTGATGTTGTGCTGCCAGCGCAACCGTTTGAGTCATCGTCAATGGATCGGATGCGTGAAAGCCACATGCAATATTGGCGCAGTCGATGTGCGGCATGATAAGTTCATCCTCGCCCATTTTATAAGCCCCGAAGCTCTCGCCAATATCGCAATTAAGTGTAATTTTTCTAATCGTATGTGTGTTCATACGACAAAGTATATCATGATTTGGTTTTGTCTTGGTTACGTGCCTTAAGGTCACCTAAGAGACGTGTGTAGCTGACAGCAAACAAATACAATCCGATTCCAATGCCCGCAATTTGCAAAGCAGGTAAACTCAACACCACTAACTGATGCTTAGCAAATATGGCTACAGCACCCACCAACCCCATCGTCGTCAAGCCACTCGCCACCAGCGTAATCGGCGGTAACCAACTCAGTAGCTTTTGAATACGTAATAATGCGAGTAAACCGCCCAAAATAATGCCCCATGCAATCGGCACTCCCAATTGATACCAACTCAATTGATAGTCAGCAATCGCGGCAACTAATTGGTCTTGTGAAGCGGTATAAAAAAATAAACCCACCGCGCCCGCTAAAATGACAATTCGCTTAAAAAGATTCATGCCTGCTTTCCTTACAGCGCTAAGCTCACACAATAAATAATAATGCCTATCACGGGCACCCAAACAATTGGAGACTGATACCACTTGAGCGGCTGCTTACTTTGCTCATTCAGCTTATTCAAAGTGGGCAAGCGATAGAGCCAAATTAAAGCCACCAACATTAAGCCTGCGCCCGTTAAGCGAATAATAGTATCAAACTCGCTTACAACTCCGAGTACGGCTAAAAGTAGACCTACAATCAGCAGTACTATTGCAGTAACACGTTGCCACATTTATTCACCTCGTTATTATTATGCTTTGGTCGAATACCACCATAACGCTTTTTTAACAGACAAAAAAGAATATGTTACCTTAGAGCCTACGCTGACAGGGGTAAAAAAACACATGCAGATATTTAAACGAATGGCGCTGATCATCGCGGCCGCTGGCGTCACCTTTGGTTTAATCGTGATAAGTATCGTGGTGTATCAATACACCGTCATGGAACCCGAAACGCCCCATGCTGGTGACTGTCAGTTACAACAACTCGAGCAGACTCGCGATCGTGCCGCAGAGGTACACACGTATCAGTGCACTCGCGGTTCAGAAACTACTTGGCGAGGCACCGAAATGTGGCTTTATGAGCCCCTAACTGAAGAATGGCAGCGAATGTTAACCGTTAAAGGTGAACCGTGCGTGCGCATTCACCTCAACGAGCGTCGTTTAACGGTTGCACATGCGGGTAACAAACTCGATTTTAACCTCGCTGAACCGGTCTTTATCTACAAAGATAAAGAAGGCACAAGCCATAGCTTGGCCGTCGCAATCGATAACCAAGCTTCAGCATGCGAAGAGTGATTAGGTCAGTTTGAGCACCCAGCTCAGTGGTAAACGCTTCATCAAAAAGCCAATAATGCGCCAAGGCCAACTCGGTACATAGGCTTTGACGGGCGCTTTTTCTATGGCTTTTACCAATTTACGACAGCCCTCTTCGGTACCAATCATAAACGGTGTGTTCTTAACCTTTTCATTAATTTCCGAGCGAATGTATCCCGGGAATAATGTGGTCACTTTGATGGGACTGTTCTTGCCATAGGTCTTCAGCAAATCCGCGCGAATCCCTTCAGACATTGATGCTAAACCGGCTTTGGTTGCCGCATATACCGTCATTGCACGCGGCATACCGCGCAATGCACTCATCGAGGCGATGGTGACCAAGTGACCTCGTTCTTGGGCTCTAAAAATACCCATAGCCGCCTCGCATTGCGCCAACGCTGCAACGAAGTTCGTTTCAGCCGTGGCTCGATTAGCGGCAAAGTACCCCGTGCCTAACGAAGCGCCTTTCCCCATTCCGGCATTAACGACGATTTTATCAATCGAGCCTGCCTCTGATTTAAAACGTTCAAAGACGTCAAATACGTCGTCATGTTGGTTCACATCCAGCACCGCAATGCGCACGCTCACTTCTGGGTAAGAACGCTCGATGTCACTTTTTAACGCTTCTAAACGCTCAATACGCCGAGCACACAGGCACAAGTGGTATCCCTTGCTGGCGAACTCTTTCGCCATACCCTCGCCGAGCCCCGAGCTCGCGCCAGTAATTAATACGGTTTGCTGTTCTTGCATAGTACACGTCCATTTATTGTTTTATTTTGCGACGGCAACGCCATAACAAGTAGTTGACCAAAAACCAGAAGTTTTTAAATGCTGGATTATTCGTTTGTTTGTGGTGGTAACGATAGTAAATCTGCTGAGCAATTACGGCGAGGCGGAATAAACCAAACACCTCATAGAATTTAAAATCAGCCACCGCTACGCCCGTCTGCTCGCAATAATAGGCAATGATTTCCTTTCGACTTAACATACCGGGATAATCACTCGGCTGACGCTTCGTCGCTCGGGCTATTTTATCGTCGTCGGACTGAATCCAGTACGCCAATGCATTACCTAGATCCATCAGAGGGTTACCGAGTGTCGCGAGCTCCCAATCAAGGATACCAATGATGTGAGTCGGGTCATCGGCATCCAATACTAAGTTATCCAAACGAAAATCATTGTGCGTCATACAAATGGTCTCTTCGTTCGGTTGGTTTTCTCGAATCCACCGCATGATGCCTTTAGCGCCAAATACATTCCATGTTTTCGCCCGTTCGAATCGATTGCACCACCCTTCTACTTGGCGCTGGGTATAGCCCTTACCCTTTGCTAACCGTTTTAAGCCCGATGCATTGATATCCACGTTATGTAACGCGACAAGGCGGTCAATCGCGTTTAAACAGAGTTGCCGCGCTTGTGATTCACTTAATTCAAGTTGGCGAGGAAAGTGACGACGCGGAATAATTCCCTCAACATGACGCATCACATAAAATTCAGCACCGATAACCGACTCATCCTTGCAGTGTGCAAGCACCTCCGGCACCTCTGGAAAATGAGGCTTGAGCGCCTTTTGGAATCGATATTCACGTCCCATGTCGTGGGCTGATTTCGCCTTAGTACCATCGGGTGGACGCCGCAAAACGAGAGTAATATCTCGGTAGTCGAGTCGATAAGTCCAATTTGATGCCCCACCGGTATACTGAGTAATGGCTAAATCGCCCGAAGACTCACTGACCACCTCAGGTAGTTCGGCTTTTAGCCACGCATCAAGTGACTCAATCGGTAATGACTCTTCCGTTCTAACCGGAGAAGACTGGTCAAGTACGCTATTTGCATCAACGCTCATTCATTCGCTCCTGCCACGCTCTTACTTCAGTTTTAGCAATGGTTGCACGATGCACTGCGTCAGGGCCGTCGGCAATACGCAATGATTTAGCGACCGCTAATAAATCGGGTAAAGGCGTATCATGACACATCGCGGCGCCACCATACAGCTGCATGGTTTCATCCACCACACGTTGCAGTACTTGCGGCGCAACCAATTTAATGGACGAAATCGCTTTAATCGCCTGCATTGCACCCACCTTATCAATCTGCCATGCCGCATGAAGGGTGAGTAAACGCGCTTGATCAATGGCAACACGTAAATCTGCGAGGCGCTCTGTATTGCCTCCCAGCTTTAACAAAGGCTGCCCAAACGCAATCCGCGATGTGCCGCGCTCAATAAACATATCGAGCGCGCGTTCAGCAGCGCCGATGGCGCGCATGCAATGATGAATGCGGCCCGGACCTAAGCGTCCTTGCGCTATTTTAAAGCCAGCCCCCGGTCCTACAATGATATGGTCCTTAGGTACGCGCACATCATCAAATACCACTTCCCCGTGACCATAAGGCGCATCGTATTCGCCTAGCGCAGGGAGCATACGCTCGATGTGCACGCCGGGTGTATTTAAAGGCACAATCACCATCGAGTGACGGCTGTGCTTGTCAGCGTCCTCGTCTGTCAGCCCCATCACGATGGCAAATTTGGCATCAGGATGTCCGAGCCCTGTGCTCCACCATTTGCGTCCGTTAATCACCCACTCATCGCCGTCAACGGTAATCGTGGTTTGCATATTGGTTGCATCAGATGACGCCACATCGGGCTCTGTCATACAAAAGACCGAACGAATATCCCCTGCGAGCAGAGGCTCAAGCCATTGCGTCTTTTGCGTGGCACTGCCAAAGTGATACAGCACCTCCATATTGCCGGTATCAGGCGCATTGCAATTAAAAATTTCAGGTGCCAACAAGCTGTGTCCCATACACTCGGCGATAGGTGCATACTCTAGTGTTGATAACCCCTGACCCAACTCTGCGTCGGGCAAAAACAAGTTCCATAGCCCCGCCTTCTTAGCCATGGCTTTTAATTCTTCCACATGCGGTGGCACCTGCCACTCGCGCCAGTATGGGCCGGCATTGAGGCGTTGATTTTCTTTGCGGTAATCAGGCTCATAAGGTGTAATGTGCTGATCCATAAAATGTTGCACACGTGACAAATAGTCACGACTTTTATCTGAAAGTGAAAAGTCCATTCTACGTTTCCTTTAAATACCCAATAACCGCATTGTAGGCATGAATAATTTTCTGGTACAACCAGTTTAAGCCGATTACTCCGCTTGCACTGGAGTCAAATTTTTATTACGGTTAAAAACAAAATAGAAAAATTAATCTATGCGCATAATAATAGTCACCGCCTTTCTTTTACATTTAACAGGTTGCACATCACTCGTTGCAGACCAAATCGCTCATCCCAATGCCATGAACCTAACCTTTACCGATGAGCAATCAGCCCAAGAAATCTTTAATCTGCAGCCCCGTAAGGTCGGTAGCCTCGACTATTTTTATGCACCCGCCGCTGGATTGGCTCAACATGAAACCTCTTTTGAAAGCACCATTAAAGTGGCGCTGACCAATAGCAAAACAGGCACCACCACGACAACCCTATATCACTATGACGACAGCCATGCGCGTAAACTTTCAAAGCAAAGTGAGCCGCGCGGTCAGGTTATTATGCTGCACAGCTACAGCACCGATAGCCGTTCACTTTATATTGATAGTCGAGCACTGCGGGCGCAAGGATACGATGTGCTGCTGTTAGACTTGAATGGTCATGGGCGTGCAAGTGATAAGCCGGTGAGTTTTGGTCCGGCGGATGTTGAGCGTTTACATCACTTAGTCACTTTGATCCTTGAAAACTCAGACTCGCGGCTGTTGCTCTACGGAAAATCCTATGGTGCAAGCGTGGCTGCACAATATATCGCGAAGTATGGCAACATCGACGGTTTCATCGGCATCGCCCCGATGAATGACTTCACCGAAGCCGCGCTTATCGAGACAAAACGTAGCTCGCCTTGGCTAACCCAATTTATTAGCGATGAGTATATTACCGCAGGTATCGAAAGCGCTGTCGCTTCGGTCGGAGCGAATGTCGAAGAGGCCAATACCGCACGTATCTTGGATAATCACCTGAAACAAAACAGCTGGCCTCCGTCACTGATTTTTGTTGGTGGGCTTGATAAACTCAGTAAAAAAGAAACTTTTATATCGTTTGATGACAACTCAAAAGTTAAGGTCATCACGCTACCCGACCGCCCACATATAGCGATGATGGTGTACGACAATACGATCGATAAGCAGCTATCCGAATGGCTTGTAATGTTTGAAAAGAGAAAATTACCTTAAACACATTAAGTTAAACATAAGATACAAAAAACCCGGCGCGAGGCCGGGTTTTTTATCAGTTTAAACAGCGTTGATTACCAACCTGTTTTCTCACGTACTGCTTTGCCGATATCAGCCAAGCTACGTACAGTTTTAACGCCAGCCGCTTCAAGTGCAGCAAACTTCTCGTCAGCTGTACCTTTACCGCCTGCAATGATCGCACCTGCGTGGCCCATGCGCTTACCTGGAGGCGCTGTAACACCTGCAATGTAAGAAACGACAGGCTTAGTCACGTGATTTTTAATGTATTCCGCAGCTTCTTCTTCTGCAGTACCACCGATTTCACCGATCATAACGATAGCTTCAGTTTGCTCATCTTTCTCGAACATTTCTAGAACGTCGATGAAGTTAGTACCTGGGATTGGATCACCACCAATACCAACACACGTAGACTGACCAAAACCAGCATCTGTAGTTTGCTTAACCGCTTCGTACGTTAAAGTACCAGAGCGAGAAACAATACCTACTTTACCAGGCTTGTGGATGTGACCAGGCATGATACCAATCTTAGTCTCACCAGGAGTGATAACACCTGGACAGTTAGGACCGATCATACGAGTACCTGTTTGATCTAGTTTAACTTTAACGTCAACCATATCAAGTGTAGGAATACCTTCAGTGATACAAACAATCAGCTCGATACC
>NZ_DEYI01000010.1:0-24625 GCF_002364475.1 Idiomarina sp. UBA3162 | reverse complement strand
CAAGTCCGGCCCCGGGCACCAATTCCAAATCGTGTAGCTTGCGCTTTCAGCGCAAGAACACACTCCAAATATGACTCCCCATACTTTTATATCTCGTGATAGCACGCATACACGCGTAGCTTGCGCCTATGGCGCAAGGCAACTGAATTGTCACGGAGCCAACATGAATCAAATTAATCCTGCCAAGCTTCACAATAGCAAATGACCGCCTTAAAACCGATAAATCGCGAGAAGCATTTTCTGGTATCAGAAGTTGAGTACAATGAGGAAGGCGCCGTCATTTCGTGCGTAATCGAGTCAGTGCTTTCAAAGAACGAATACTCAATTGATTGGCGCGAGCTAAAAAACGCAGAGAAATGGGTTCAGGGCTGGAAGATGTAGGTTTTAAATCGTTTTCCTTGCGCCGAAGGCGCAAGCTACGGGCCAAATGCGTGAGCTACCTAATGATAAAGTATATATAAATATGTTATAAAAAGACCTAACAAAAATGAACTTTATTTAAATAAATGGTCAACTCTAGGCGTTTAAACAAAAGGGAATAGGAAAATAAAAATGAAAGCTTTAATTAAAACATTGGGTTGTTCTTTGTTGTTAACGGCCTCAATGAGTGCCAATGCGGACTGGTCTGTTTCAGGTGGTTTTACGAGTTTCCAAGATGATATTGACTCGTCAGAAAGCTTGAGCTTAGGCGCGCTGCACGGTGGATTAGGTTATACGTTTGACCGTGGCAACTTTACCTTCATGCCAGAGCTGCGCGTTGGTTTTGGTGTTGGTGATGATTCCGCTTATGGTTTGGACGTTGAAGTTGATAACCTTGTAATCGCAAGTGTGCGCGGACAGTACAATGTAAACGACTCATTTGGCATATTCGTACAGCCTTCATATGGTCGTCTAGAGGTTTCTGCCAATGGTAGTGGTGCGTCGTTCAGCGGCGGTGACTGGGAAACAGGCATTGGTACCGGCGCTTCTTACAAGTTAGGCAAGAACGCATCAATAGAAGCCATGTACGAGCAATTTGATAGCACAGATGTTGTCTCATTCAGCTTCCGCTACACCTTCTAAAATACAATTCAGACATATCTGCTTGTAACTTGCGCCAAAGGCGCAAGCTACACAGCCCATCAAGGACGACGATAATATGCTTAGCAAACTGAAACCATTGCTCATGAGCGCCTTATTAAGCGTATCGGTTATCGCTGCATCGGGCGTAACTGCTCAGCAGTACCTTAAGACAGAACACCTTTACCCAAAGACGGTACCTGATCGGATAGTTAACGTTTCAGCTGGGTATAAATCTGACTCGTTACCCTATGGTCTGTTCGAGTATATCGATACCTTTGGTAGCACCGAGGCTGAGATTGTGAATCGATTGGGGGAGCCTAAAGAGCGGTTTGAATGGCAAGAAGAGAATCGTCATGAAAGTGATGTAAAGAACACTGTTATTACGCTGGTTTACGACGGTCTTATCATTGAACTTGTAGAGGTAAAGCAAAAAACCTTTATCAAACGCCTTTTTGTCGAGAGCTGCGAGATTAATTCACCATTCCAGACTTATCTTTGTAAACCCGTACCAGCGGTCATAAGTGAGTTGGGTCACCCGACTGTCATTTTAGTCGACGAGCTCATTTACACGCTGCAACATGGTGATGTCGGTTCAACCCCCATGCGGATGGGGGTAAAAAATGACAAGATTTCGTGGATTTATTTGAGGAGTTATATTGATTAGGGACTTGCGCCAAAGGCGCAAGTTACGGGTCGAGGGCGAAATATACAGGCCTAAGGCGCAGGTTATTCCTCAAACACCAAGCCATCGGGATCGGCGCCTAGCTCTTTCAATGCGTTCATTATGCCGTCGTTGAAGGCATCGGGGCCGCACACGTAAAAGTGCTGGTTAAAATTGTTGATATGCTCGTTTAGAAAGGCTTTATCAATGTGCCCATCGATAAATAGGTGATTGCCGTTTGGTTTTTCGTGCGTGATGACATTGATGAATTGATCACCGAGTATTTGCTCGAATTCCTTTTTCAAAATAATGTCTTTTTCACGGCTATTCGAGAAGATGAGTCGGTTATTGCCAATTTCACCTTTGCGTGCTAAATCGCGAAAAATAGCGATAAATGGCGTGACACCTGCACCGCCTGCGATAAATGTACCTTCGCTTTTGTATTCGATGGCACCCCAAGGGTCTTCGATAATCAGCGAATCGCCTTTTTGCAACTGACCAATTTGTTCTGTGACACCATCATGATCAGGATACACTTTAATCACAAACTCGAGCCACGGATCGCTATTGAGCGATGTGAAAGTAAACGGGCGTTTCTCATCGCGCCAACCTTCTTTGTCAATCGCGACCTCGGTGGCTTGTCCTGGGGTGAAATTATAATCGTCCGGCTTTTCTAATCGAATCCGTCTCACGTTGTGAGTGACTTCGGTAACATCGTTTACTTTTAATGTATGGCTCATGGTTTACCTCAATCTTTTTACAAGTGTCTATTATTTGTACACGAGATAAACCATTAAAAAGATCAAAATTAATCAGCTGCCATGTCGAACACCTGAACCCTATCTAAGAACGGACCTCGGCTACCTGTGTTGCCGCCAATCACATAAATGCTGTGACACCAGCCAGTAAAAATGAACAGCGCTTAAAATTATCAAACATCATTTATTCTCTTATACATAGGAGTATGTAATTTTAAGGTGTTCGCAGTGAGATTCAAGGCAAAGGCACAAAATCCTCGGCATCGCCGGGGATTTTTGGGAACGCCTGTTGCTGCCAACGTTCTTTGGCTGCTTCAATCAGTTCTTTATTACTCGCCACAAAGTTCCAATACATATACCGTGTGCCAATCGCGTCGCCGCCAACGAGTACAAGGTGGCTATCGGCCAGAGTCGTGATCGCGACACCCGTCGTATCACCAAATACACCCATGTGGTGTTCAGCGAGTTCAGCTTTATTCACTTGTACTGAGCCTTTAACAACGTAGACCGCAAGCTCTTGCGCTTTGGGTAAAGCGAAGATTTCGCCCGCCGCTAGATTAACCTCGATATAGAGTGTGTTTGAGAATGTCTTGACCGGTGAGGTCTTGCCATAGGCTTCACCGATCAATATTTTCGCATTGCCGCCTGTGATATTTGCTGAGGGGAGTTCGGCTTCGTCGTAGTGGTGAAAGCTGGGATCGCATTGCTCGTCGGCTTCGGGCAGCGCGAGCCATAGTTGCAACCCGTGCGCGCGGTGGGGCTGTTGTTTGACTTCCGGCGATTGGCGCTCAGAATGCACGATGCCATGGCCTGCGACCATCAAGTTGATGTCACTTGGCTTAACTGTGACATCGGTGCCGAGAGAATCCTTGTGCTGCAACTCGCCTTCAAACAAGTAAGTAACCGTTGCCAAACCAATATGTGGGTGAGGGCGCACGTCGATACCTTCATCCTTGGCAAAGTCCGCAGGCCCCATATGATCAAAAAACACCCATGGTCCCACTGACTTCATGCCGCGCGACGGCAAAATACGCTTCACTTCAAACCCACCGATATCACGTCCCCGCGGATCGATAATACGTTTTAACGCATCACACCCCGATATCGCTTTACAATCACTCTCTAAAGATTTGGCTAGGTTGCTCATCATGGCTCCAATGTTACGCGCGGTATTAAGTCAATTTGTTAAACCTAACCGATCTCTGTATAGTTCGCCAAAACAATAACTTAAAAGATATTCAAAAAATGATTGCTATGCACATGACCCTCTCAGGTCGCCTTATTCCTGTTCTAGGTATGTTCGCTTTGTTAGGTATGGCTGTGGCCGTTGGCGTTGGTGCGACGCTCTATGCAGCCGACTGGGTCGTGTACCTAATGCATTGGGTTTCTGACTTCTTGTATAACGCCGAACTCATGTTTAGCAGTCTCTTGCACGCCGTTGGCCTTACGGACGATATCTCAAGTACCTATTATTCATTTGCCCGTGAAAAGAACGCTGGTGTATTTGCTGGGGGCCTTTACATAGCGACTGAGGTTTTATATCTGGTGGCGGTGGTCGTTGTCGCAACGCGCGCAGCGGTCGAAACACAGACTAAGTCGGTAAAGTCTACTGCTCCTAAAAAATCCGTCTCGCTGTATTTACTGTTGAACATTGCGTACACCGTTGCCTTTTTCTACTGGATAATGTTCGACCTTCAATACGCGCGGAACTACCAAGAGGCGTTGTTAGGGCCCTTGCGCGAGCAGGCAAACAGCCTGTCGAGCGTATTTATCGCGACCTGGAGTTGGAAGCTCATCCTGTTTATACCACTGCAGTTGGCATTAATCGTCGGTGTTTGGCGCAATAGCCCCTGGTTTAAAACGCTTTTTGCTAGTTATCTACTATTTGATGTGGCGTATTACGGCTTGCTGACGGGTTTAACAACAAGTTCACATTCGGGTTTATTTGTCAGTATTGTCGCATTATTATTGTTTACGCCGTATTTGTTGACCGCCAAGCGTTCCTTCTAATCGCTCGGCGTTAACAGACATGGCTTCGCAATTAAACAATAACAACACGCGCAGAAACCATGTCCGAAAACATCGCATACTATTCTAAACATGCCGAGTCATTAGCTGATAACTACAATCGCGTGTCGTTTGAATCGGTCCATAAAGACTGGCTACATGCGCTGCCCGAGCAGGGTATGGTGCTTGATGTGGGGGCGGGCTCAGGGCGTGATGCGCGCTACTTGGCGGCACGCGGTTTAAATGTCGTTGCGGTAGAGCCTGCGCAGGAGCTCCGCGAAGTCGCGCAGCAATATACCGTCAATAGTGCCGTACGATGGTTAGCCGACAGCCTACCCGATTTAACTAAAGTCTTTGCGCTGCAAACCAAATTTGACCTGATCCTACTCAGTGCGGTGTGGATGCATATCCCATCATCGACTCGCGAGCGCAGCCTGCGCAAATTAAGTAGCTTATTAAAGCCCAATGGTAGGTTGGTGATCTCGCTGCGTCACGGTGCCTGTCACGATGAGCGTACGATGTACCCTGTTTCGGCGGACCAGCTGGCGCAACTGGCGAGTCGTTACGGCCTAACCTTTGAATTACTGACCCCTGAGCAACAAACCGATGAGTTAGGTCGCGATGATGTGAGTTGGCAGACGGTCATGCTGACGCTGCCCGATGACGGCACGGGGGCGTTTCCGCTACTCCGCAATATCGTTGTGAATGACAATAAAACATCAACGTATAAAGTTGCGTTGTTGCGCAGCCTGCTCCGCATTGCCGAAGGTCACCCGGGCGCTGTGTTGGAGCAAACAGACGACCACATCGCACTTCCCGTGGGATTGGTGGCGTTGTATTGGCTAAAACTGTATAAACCCTTAGTCGATCATTATGGCATGCACCAAAGCACTAATAGTGGTAAAGGACTCGGCTTTGTGAAACCCCACGGCTGGCAATTACTCAGCGACCGCAGTGCAGAGGATTTTACAATTGGCGCTCAGTACGGTGATGCGGCGATTGTGCAGCCCCTGTACCGTGCCTTAAAAGATATTGCCTCAACGATTAAAAACATGCCCGCCAAATACACCACCATCCCGGGCTCGGGCAATGCTGTATTCGCAGTTGAGCTGAATCGCACGCAAAAGCCAAAGCGAAACCTCACCTTAGATTTACCGTTTTTAAGCGCGCTGGGTACCTTTTATGTGCCCAAGCACATTTGGGATTCATTAACGCGTTTTAGCGTTTGGATTGAACCTGCGCTGGTGAATGAATGGGCGGCGCTCATGGCAAGTTATGCGCCGAATAAGCAAAAAGCATTTAACCGAAGCGATTATTTAGTAGCGCTCGATTGGAAAGACGACACACGAACCACAACACGGGTGCGTCAACGTATTAACACATTGCTGGCAGAGGATAAGGTGCATTGTTGTTGGACCGGTAGACCGATTAAGCCTAACCGCTATGCTGTTGATCATGCGTTTCCCTTTGCCCGATGGCCTAATAACGACCTTTGGAACCTGTTGCCCAGCCAAGCTAAAGTCAACTTAGAGAAATTAGATAGGTTACCCAGTCGCGAACGATTGAGCACCGCACGAGAATTGATTCTGACGTGGTGGCAGCAGGGCTGGCAGATAAATAAAAGTGAATTTTTTACCCAAGCCAACCTGGCACTCCCCAACTTAAGCCACCAAAACCAAAGCTTTGATGATGTATTTGAAGCGTTGGCGCTACAGCGGGATAGAATTAAAGATATCCAGCAGTTAGCGGAGTGGTGAAGTGAATTGAGTTAACAACAGCAGGAAGTTACATGGATAGTGACCCATATCGAAACAGAATCGATTTCTAATATTAACCCGTGGCTGTTTTTTCTAGGTTACTTTGCATCGTGCTTTTATGGCGTTTACTTGTTTAACAAATCAAGAAAACCATGGGTGAGCTTTATTGGCTATAACTTTGTGGTTGTTCCTTTTGGCTTAATCGTTAACCTTGTTGTGAGTCAATATGACCCCGACGTCGTGGCTGAAGCCATCCGAGTAACGGGTATGGTCACTATAGGCATGATGTGCTTAGGCGCGTTGTTTCCTGCCTTCTTCAAAAAGATTTCCGGTGCACTCACCGTAGCGCTCTTGCTTGTGATTGTCGTAGAGCTTATCGAAGTGTTTATATTTGGCGTGCACCACGAAGTGCTTGATTGGGTCGTTGCACTGATATTCTGCGGCTACATTGGCTACGACTGGGGCAGGGCGTGCCAGATACCTAAAACCGTTGATAACGCGATTGATAGCGCAGCGGCGCTTTATATGGATATTATTAATTTATTCCTGCGTATTTTACGCATACTGGGGCGGAAGTAAGGGGAACCTTCACTTCAAAAAGCGTTGGTAACGATGCACGTTACTTAATAACCTGAGCAACAGCGATCGGTGAATAAGGAATTATAAATCGTGGAAGTAAGACTAGACGACTTAAGCGATGGCAAAGTGATCGCATCCAAGCAGTTATTTTATGCAGAGAGTGTTGTGAACAGTCCGAATGTTTAAAGGATATATGCGTGAAACATTTTCTTTTAAGAACGATAAAAATAGGTATTGTTTTAAATCTGCCACCGCTATTTTTAAAACTCATGCTGTTAGCTGAACTCGATATTTTCCCCTTTATTTTTTCGGCATTACTATGGGCAAATATTCCACTGCAGTACCTAGGCATTGGCTCGTTATTTGACTCCAGCCAGCTCACTTGGGGAGAGTTTAGTGTCAGCCAAGCATCGCCGATTGTTTGGTCGGCTATTGTATTGTTCTGGCTAATCGTAGCGGCGCTTATTAGCTATGTCAGTTTGCTAGGGAGAGTAAGACTTGAACGGAATTAATAGGCTATTTTTTAAAGCGGGTTAATTATTGGGGGCTGCTTTGAGCGAACAGCAGACGTTGGTTGTACAGGCTGATATTTCCTTTGAAGCAGCGGGCAACTAGGACCAAGAACTATAGTTGTTCTTGGTCGATGCTAAATATAAATTTAGTATTTCCCAATCATTCAATGACTTCTCATAGTAATCCATTTATCTTACTGATTGCTTTAGACGCATTCTTATTGTTCTCATCTAACAACAGTGATTTTTCATATGCTTTTAGAGCTTTCTTAAATTCTTTATTGGCAAGATAGGCTTCGCCGAGACTGTCAAAGGCGTTTGAGGACTCAGGGTGTTGTTGTGTATTGAGTTCAAAGAAAGCTACTGCAGCACTTAGTTTCCCAACTTCTATCAGTTGATAGCCAAAATAATTTAATCCACGCTCGCTGAAACCTTTGTTCGATTCTTGCAGTAGCCTATATGATTTTATCGCTGCTTCTATTCCATCCTGACGGAGCTCAGAATAAAGTTGATCTTCGAGACGCTTTTTCGCAAAAATAACTGGGCGATCATAAATAATATTAAGAATACCTTCTGTCACAGAGCTAAGTGGTGCGCCGCCAGTGTTGTTTTGGATAATAATAGTAATATCATCTTCAATTACTCGAACGACATCGCCATTGAACCCCGGCATCATACCTGGATGATGTATCTGAGTGAGTTTTTTACCAAACTTATCCTTCGGTAGTTCAGTGATTAACCAGCCATAACCATAATTGCGATGAGGTGACGCTGAAAAAGCTCTTTTCTTAAGTGCTTCACTGAATACCTGATTTGAATACAAGGCCTCGCTAAACAGATATAAGTCCCCGACCGTTGAGTAAATCGAACCCGCAGCATAGGTGACAGTCATATCAATGTTCTTTGCCGGTTTAAGTCCTGCTAAAGTTTTCTCATACCCTTGTGCACTTTTTAGAACAACATAGCCAGAGTAGGAGTCTCCGCTGTTTCTCATCTTTAGCGGATTGAAAATATAGTCTTGCAGAGCTTGTTCATAACTTAAATCAGTTACCTGTTCGATTATTTTACCCAAAATGGAATAGCCGGCATTGCTGTATCGGAACTCACTACCGGGTTCAAATTGCAGATCGCCGCTACAAAACTTCGAAATAAAATCATCGAGTCCATAAGGGTTATTAGCTTCTATGTTTTTAAAGTCAGGCTGACTAAATACGTTTGGAATGCCTGACGTATGATTTAAGAGCTGATGGATAGTTACTTCCCTGCCGGTATCATTGCGGTAGCTAGGTAAGTAATCATTGATTGAATGATTTAAATCTATTTTTCCTTCTTCAACCAATTTTAGAACCAATGCTGCTGTAAAAGACTTGGTTGTCGAAGCTATTCTAAACTTTGTATCGACAGAGTTGGGGATTTTCCACTCCATATTGGCATAGCCGTAACCCTTACTTAGTAACACTTCACCTTGATAAGAAACTAAAACCGAGCCATTAAACTCACCATTTTCGGCGTAGGACTCAACAAAAGCATCTAATCTCGAGGTCTTGATGTCCGTTGCCCCCACAAAGGCACTGATTAAAAGTAGGGCAGAAATGCTGAATAATTTTATATACATAATCATCCTTAGTCGTTCAAAATAAGATAAGATTTTCGTTTCGCTAAAAAACGTACCTGAGTATTAAAAAGGAAACATGACTTTAATGGTCCTTTTGGGTGACTTATGGTGACTAATCTACAAAAAGCATTTAAAATCAAATAATTATAAAACTCAGGGTAAGTTAGTGATGGATGTCTTTAAGGTAGGGAACGACCTTATTTTAGATCCCTTTAACAAGAAGGTGACAAGAAATGGGGACGATGTATCTCTATCGGAACTGTCTTATCGATTACTGCTGGAGCTTGTTGAACATGCTCCTGAGATCGTACCTCATGACCAGCTTATAAAAGCTGTTTGGAAAGACCGAGTTGTTTCTGATGAGAACCTTAAGAAGAGAGTATCTCGCTTGAGAGACTCGCTGGCGGATAATTATTCTGCTCCCAAGTATATTGCAGCCGAACGTGGATTGGGATATCGGTGTGTTGCAGCGGTAAGAAAAGTTAATCATTTAGAGCGCGCAGACAATGATAGTTTTGATTTTCGAGCAATCGATGCGATCAAACGTTTAGTATCTCACCTACCTATGCGGTTGGTGGCTAGCGTTGGGATACTTGCAATAGGAGTGACTTCATTCTTTCTCGTACACCATGAAAACCAGAACCCACTCAATGAAGTAACTGAAGCTATCAATTATGAGGCGGCTCAGAGCTATTTGAAATTTACAGGAAAAGACAACGATACGGCGATTTCATTGTATCAAAATGCGATAAATAGAGATCCTCAGAATGCTTCAAGCCATAGTGGATTGAGCGATGCTTACCTTCAAGGTTACTGGCACTATGGAAAGGATAAAAGCTGGTTGGAGCTAGGAAAGCAGCATGCTGAAAAAGCCGTACAAATTAATGAAGACTTGGCTTGGGGCCATAAAGCTCTTGGGCTTGCGTACTATTTGGACGGACAATATGAAAACGCAATTGCCTCATTCAACCTTGCGCGTCAAATTGAACCGAGCTGGGGTGAGATCCCAGCCTATGCTGCACTTGTAGAGATCCAGTTAGGTCACTTTATTAACGCAGATAAACTTGCAGTTACGTCCGTTGAACTTGATCCTAGTAACCCATTTACTAACGCAGTTCTTGGCGAGTTATATCGTCAATCATATCGCTTCTACGCGGCCGAAGAACAGTTCAGCAAAACCTTAAATATCGATCCAAGCTTTTTAGTGTCTAGCCTATTTTTTAGTGAGTATTTGCTAGAAAAAGGAAAACATATAGAGGCTATTTCTGTGTTACGCGATGTGATTCATAAACATGAGAATTCACAAAAAGCGCATTGGTTACTGGGTCTAGCACTCATGATCGACAATCAAGTTGGAGAAGCGATTGATGAATTCTCGGCAGCATCAAGCTTAGGTGGACGTTATTATCTTTCATCTGCAGTCTATCTAGCGGCACTCAAAAAAGATCGTACAGAATTATCCAAGTTGGGTGAGCAAATTGTAAAGCTCAAGTTAAATGGGAACCAGTGGACTGAACTGACTTTCCTTGAGGGGGTAGTGCTATTAGTTAATGATAAAGCGACCGAGGCAAAGGGCAAATTTGAGTCTGCGATATTTGAGGGGTTCACAACGACTTATCGGTACACTCACCTGCCGGTGAATTCAGGCATAACAACTTCGCCTCAATTCACTGGATTATTAAACCTTATTGAATCAAAAAACAAAGATAAGATGCCAAAGCGTATCCCACCGCGAACTTAATGATGTCTCTAGATTTTTTAATACTGAGTTAACTTAATTTTAGAATGACATCGTTCATGCTGTATCTATAAAAAAATTAAAAAGGCGGAGGCGCACCAGCGTGTTGGATCGGTTTCAAACACTCTCGTAGGAAAACACTTCGAATCTATCGCGCTTAAGGTATTCGCTGCAAAAGGCATTGATCTTCAGGGTAACCAAAAACTCTTAGTTGGCATTTAACAACGCCCGTGGGATATTAACGAAACGCTTAAATGTAATTCCAACGACATACAGGAATACCATGACCCAAAACACGGAGTTAGATCTCGACTTAGGAAAGCGGCATATCGTTATTCAACGCCGGTATGAAGCATTAGGCGCGCTAAACGACTTGCTCATCGCAGTCTGGTTTTTAATCGGTAGCTTCTTCTTTTTAAACGAGTCGTTAGTGGATAGTGGGACGTGGTTGTTTATCGTAGGCAGCGCTCAGTTGATCATTAAGCCGTTCATCAAACTAACCAGTTTAATTCACTCGGGCAGGGTGTTTAATAAGCAGCAACAGGGTCGTTAAGCTCCAAACTCTAATCCGCAGTGCCCCTTAGATATATGCCTTTGTGTTAGGCATAATTGACACAATAATTTCAGCATTCTGTCATTTATCCGCATCTGAATTGTCATTAAAGCCACCTATCTTTTGCGCAGACTTTTCAAACGGATGATTGGATATGAAATACACTTTTACACGCAACGTGATTACGCGCGCATTGGTTTTGGCGTTACCTGTTTTGGCTTCGTTTCCGGCGCTGAGTTATGCTCAAGATAAACTCGAACGAATTGAAGTCACTGCGCAAAAACGCACGCAATCGATAGTGGATGTGCCTGCGAGCATTTCGGCGTTTGATGGCAAGCGTTTAGAAGAGCTTGGATTGAGCGAGTTGGATATGATTTCGGATCTGACGCCGGGCCTGGTGATTCAGGAGCAAAGTCCTAACAACCCGGGCTTTGTGATCCGTGGGATTACGTCCGATAGCGGCTCGTCACAAATTTCTCCGCGTGTTTCGATTTACTACAACGGCGTTGATGTGTCGCGTTCACGTGGCTCTTATTTTGAGCTATTTGATATTGAGCGTGTAGAGGTGGTTAAAGGACCTCAGGCGACTTTATTTGGTACTGCAGCAGCAGTGGGCGCTATTAGCGTGATTACTCGCAAGCCAGATGATTTTGATAATGCCGAGTTGGCATTGGGCGCAGGCAACTTATCGCAGCGTCGTGCGGACGGTTTTATTAACTTGGCGGGCGATGATCTGAAAGGGCGCTTAGCATTCAGTTATCGTGAGCGTGATGGCTACATTGATAACATCGCACCTGAGCAAGATGATATGAATGGTATTGAACGTACGGGCGCGCGCCTTTCGTTACGTTATACACCAAGCGATGCGGTCACTGCCGATTTTATCTACAGCTACGAAAAGAACGATGACACGGGTACTGCGTTTAAAAACGGTATTTATGCGCCAACCGGTGGTGATACCAGCCCCTATAGCTTTGTTGAAATGATGGGCTCACCTTACTCAGAGGATGCACTCGGTGCGCCTAAGTTGGGTCTTGATCGCACCATTGATGACTTCAACTTAACAGTAGACTGGCGTTTAAATGACAGCACCACCTTTACATCGGTCACGGGTTATCGCGAATTTGATTCGTTAGAAATTTTTGATGCAGATGGCACTCAAGCTTGGTTCTTAGAATTTGCAGAAGATGCGCAAGGCGAGCAGTGGAGCCAAGAATTACGCTTTAGCCATACATTGGATAACGCGTTTATTCTTTGGGGCGCTAACTATTTCAGCGAAGAAGGCTCTCAACGTGTGCCATTTAGCACCGAGGAATCGATCTACTTTAACTGTGTGGGTGCGTTAGGTACTGGGCTGCCGTGTATTAATGAAGACGGTAGCGTCAATTTGCTTACACCGGTACTAACCGGCGGAGCACTCAATGAAATCGCGTACCAAGGCAGCTACACCAATATGGGTGATAATCGCTCCTGGTCGGCTTTCTTTGATGTAACTTATGATATCAGCGACGAACTCACTGTTTCGGGTGGCCTGCGATATATTGATGAGTCACGTGAAAGCGGCTTTGTGGCCATCATGCCTAATAGCCAATTACTGACTTTACTAGGACAGCCTACGCAACCCTTGCTACCGACGGTTTCTACAGGAGGCGCGGTATTGAGTGACTCCGGTGATGACAGTGCATTACTCCCGCGATTCAATGTGTTGTACGCGCTCAACGAGGATACCAATTGGTTCGCGACCCTATCTAAAGGCCAACGTTCGTTTGTTGTGGATGTAAGTTCAACTCTTAACGAGCAGGGTGAGGTGGTTGCCGCTTCATCCGAGATCCCGGCTGAGACCATTTGGAACTACGAGACAGGTATCAAAGGTAACTGGGCCGATGCAGTTAACTACAGCGCCTCGATCTTTTATCAGGACTATTCAGATTTTCAGGTGACGTTGCAAGATGATGCCGGTAACTTTTATACCGATAATGCAGGTGATGCGACCAACTGGGGTGTTGAAACTGAATTTACCGCGTACCTCTCTAATCAGCTGGAGCTCTTTGGTCATGTCGCCTATTTGGATGCGCAGATTGATGACGATGCGAATAACGGGCAGTTAGCGGGCAACCGATTTAGATTACAACCCGAGTGGACATCCAGCTTAGGTCTTATGAACGATGTGATGGTGAGCGATGGTTTGATGTTGCGTAGCTCTCTAGTTGCGACTTACCGCTCTGAGATTTTCTTTGAGCCTGCGAACGCGCCGATTGCTGGTATACCAATTAAAGAAGACGCCGTCACTCTGTTAAATGGCAGCGTTGGCTTGTACGACGAACAGGCGGGTTGGAGCTTAGTGCTGAAGGGCAGCAACTTACTTGATAAAGAGTATCTTGTTGATGCCGGCAACACGGGCGGTAGCTTCGGTAATCCGACGTTTATTGCTGGACCCAGCCGCTTAGTTTACCTCGAGTTCCGTCAGCGTTTCGAATGGTAAGTATGACAAACAAAAAAGCCGGTGCGTGCATGGAAGCGCGTACCGGCTTTTTCTTTTTGAGCTGCGTGACTAACCGCGGAATTTCGCTCGGTGTGTCCCGCTTAGCTGATAATCTTTTGATTTAATGGTATCAACGAATCGCCATTCGTTATCAATAGCATCTTTACTGATCTGAGTGACCATATAGCCGCGCTCATGCAAGTTGGTGTATTGCAGATCATTGATAACAGTCGGCAATGCCTGCGCCAATTTTTTTGCGGTGGCGTCATCAAGACTAAGATAGGTTTCCATTCCGGGTGATGATACTGAACTGGTACCAAACTCCACACCGACCTGCTCACCCCTATGCGTGGTGAGATGGTTGTGCCAGGCATTATGCGTATCGCCGGCTAAGACAACGATCTTTTTGCCCATTTGTTTTACCTGCTGAAACAAAACTTCACGCTCCATTGCATAGCCATCCCACGCATCGAGGTTATATGGCGTGACGGTATCAATGTAGCGTTGCTGTTGCTCAGTGAGTGGTTGGCCGTTGGCACGCGCTTGCTTTAGCTGGGCGGCTTTTAGCAGTTTATTGGCGATGGTGGAGCGATCTTTCGAACCAATAATGGCAGCGGGGAAGTTCATGCGAGCCATCAACAGTTGCTGCCCGAGGATCTGCCAGCGCGCATTTGATTGAGCCAATTGATTGACCAACCATTGCAGTTGCTTTTTACCTAAGATACTGCGATCGCTTTGCATGGCCGCCTGAAAGCCTTGGCTATCAAACTTGCCGGTGCTTGCGTCGGTAAAGTCGGCGTACGCTAATTGTTTATCGCGACCAATAATGCGGGTGTCTAGCATGATCAGGTTGGCGAGATCACCGAGCTCAAACGAACGGTAAATTTGTAGGCTGGCATCGCCTTGTGGCGGGCGAATTGGCATCCACTCATAGTAGGCTTGAATGGCTGCGGCACGGCGTTGGTAAAAATCACCCTCAGTTTCGGGCTGGTGATTTTGTGCACCGTCTTTGTAAGTATCGTTGGCGATCTCATGATCATCCCACACCACAATAAAGGATTTGGTGGCATGCAGGGCCTTTAATCCTTCGTCTGTTCGGTATAGCGCGTAACGTCGGCGATAGTCATCAAGCGAGACGATCTCTTTGTTGTTGTTATCCGGGAAGGTGCGACCAATGCGCTCGGCATCGTCGTAGCCATAACCACCGGCGCCGTATTCGTAGATGTAGTCGCCTAAATGCAACACAAAATCGATAGTGTCATCTTGGCTTGCATGATGGTAGGGGTTGAAGAAACCCGCTGGATAGTTTGAGCAAGAAAACACCCCTAAACGAATAGCGTCAATGCCTTGTTGAGGTAACGTGGCACCTTCGCCGATCGGTGAATATTGGTCATGCCCAACAAAGCGATAATAAAGCGACATGCCAGCGGGTAACTGCTGGACATCGACCTTCACGGTATAGTCGCGGCGAGCAGAGGTCGTTGCGGTACCGCTACGGATAATGTCGCTAAAACTTGGATCACGCGCCACTTCCCAACCTACGGTAATAACGGGCTTAGCGTTATTTTTAGGTACTGCACGGGTCCATAGCATCAGCGCGTTTGTAGTCGGGTCACCACTCGCCACACCGTGGGTGAAGTCAACGGCGTCCGCGTTATCGGCACGCACGAGCGATGAACAGCCACCTAAAGCGGTGGATACGGTTACGGCGGCTCCTGCCGAGGCGACTACTTTCAAAAAATGTCGACGGTTGATATCAAGCATTGCAAACGCTCCCTTTTTTCTGCGTGATAGCAGATTAGCGAGGCAGTGTGACAATGCGGTGACAGATTAACGACGCGTAACTATTATTAAAAGGATGCCGCACAAGCGAATACTACGGATACTCACTTAGGCGTTATGCTCGCTTTTTGCTGTGTTTTGCTTTATCACTGACAAACCCTGCTACAAGGATAAGCACCACACCGGCTGCAATTACATACCAGCCCCATTGTAGCTCAATGGTATTGAGGATCGTCTCAATTGAGCCCTCAAACTCGTAGTCAACCGATTCGGTTCTAATACTTTCTTTCATATCGCGTACTTGCAGGTACATATCAATAAAACTGTAGCCTGCAAACACTAAGCTCATGGCACCTGTTGCAACAAGTCCTTTGCTATTGCGGGCGAGGGCAAAGTACATGGCAAACACCGAGGCTGAGAGCACGATGATGCGATCAAACCGACCGTTTTGAAAATACGTAATATCGTCGATCGTTGGCATGCTGAATACAGGTAAAAACATACCCACAAACAAAAGTGCCGCACCGAGCATACCCATTATTCGTTTGTCCACGACTCAAATCCTTGTATTAACTCTTTGATATAAAGCTGAGAAGTTTAAAAAGACTAACACAAAGAGGCGCGTTGATCTTGCAAACATCAGTGCGTGCGCCGCAGCGCACGCTTTACGTATCAAGCGGCGCGTGCTTGATGGGTCATTTTAACGAGGTGCTGGCGCACCTGTTGGCCATTAGTTGCAAACGCTTCAAACGGTATGAAAATGGAGCGCTCATCGTAGCTGAGGTGAAAGCCGTCAGGATAGACACTGCGCATAGTGACACTGCCCGCTTCGAACGTATTGTCTTTCTCATATGAGTGTTGGTTTAACTGCTGTTGCAAGATCAGTGCACAGGCATCGGCATGATCCTCATTCATGTGCGTGATCATGCCAAGTGCCGCTTTATGATCCCACTCGGGCGCGGATACTAACCACTCGTTAGGCTCCAGCCAAAATATCTCACCAAAGCCGCCAATAAAGCGAATATGCTCTACGTTGAGTTGCCAAAATTTAAAATCGTGTGCTTTTTTATAGCCCTCGGCACTTGGAAAGCGTTGGTAGTAGCGCTCGGCTAAGTCGTTGTTGTCAATCACTTGGGCATGACCACTGAGCGTGAGTCGACCTTGGGTATTTTGATCACCTTTATCGGTACTGTCGTAAAGCGTGACGCTCAAACGATTGTCGTGATTAAGGTTGCGCGCATGTTGGGCAATATCAGAGACATAAAACACGATATGCCCCTCATCGGTCAGCATCACCGGCGATACGGAGCCAAACGGCATACCACCAAGTTTCTTTGATAAAGTCGATAAGACAGCGGTGCTATTGCGTTGTGCAAGCGCCCGTGCTTGTTGAGCGGCGTGTTGACGTTCGTTCATTTTTTGTCCTCTTTGTGTTCGTTGTTATAGGTGTCTGGGTTCGGTAAAAATCATGGGCTTGCGAATGCTCGGGTGCTCACTGATATAGACCGGACTGCGATAGGTTTGTTCAAGTATCTCGGTACGGAACACCGCCTCGGGTTTGGCAAAATGCTTAAGTTCGCCGTCGGCAAGCAGCAAAATATTGTCCGCATATAGCGAAGCTAAGTTCAGATCGTGCATCACTGCGATAACTAAATTACCTTGCTGAGTAAAACGACGCAGTTCTGCGAGCACGGAATGTTGGTGATAGACATCAAGCGCAGAGGTCGGCTCATCGAGCAGTAGCATTTGCTCGCCGGGCACCGTGACATCGAGCTGACACAAGCACCGCGCGATATGTGCTCGCTGCTGTTCGCCCCCAGACAGGGTATCCATGGTGCGCTCGGCAAACTTGGCGGCATCCAGCCGTTCGAGCCAGTTCAGTGCGCGTTGGTGTGCTGCATAATCAGGCTCATGAGACCAAAATCGCCCCATGCCGACAAGCTCTGCGACGGTGAGACCAAATGGCGCACTGAGTTTTTGCTCCATCACCGCGCGAACAGGTGCTAGTTGGGCCGGTATCCAGCTTGTGAGTTCGCGACCGTTGAGCTGAATACTGCCGTGATAGTCGAGCTCGCCCGCCAAGGTATTGAGTAGAGTGGATTTACCCGCGCCATTTTCACCGATCACGGCAACAAATTCGCCTGCTTCAAGGGATAGGTCGAACGCGCCCAACAGCCGTTTGTGACCGTAGTTAACATGAGTGATATTAATATCCAGCATGAAGCCTCCGTTTTTGTTGGATGAGTAGGTAGATAAAGAAAGGAGCACCCACCGCTGCGGTGATTATCCCGATAGGCAATTCAGCGGGCGCAACGATGGTTTTAGCGATCCAGTCGGTGAGTACCAAAACTGCGGCACCAAACAACATGGATACGGGCATCAGCCAACGGATATTAGCGCCCACCAGCATGCGAGCGATGTGGGGTATAATTAAACCGACAAAGCCGATCATACCGGTCAACGCGACTGCGCCGCCCACACCTAATGCCACCCAAATAATCAGTTGCCGCTTAAGTGACACGGTATTCACACCTAAGTAACGCGCTTGACGTTCACCCAGTAGCAGCGTGTTAATAGGCTTGCGCAACATAAATAATGCGATTGAGCTGACACCCATGAGTACTATGCCTAAGGGTAACTGCTGCCAACTGGCACCCGCGAGTGAGCCCATTTGCCAAAAGCTCATGAGTCGCAGAGCATCGTCATCAGCGTAATAACTTAGTAAGCCGAGTAATGAGCCGGCTAGCGCGTTAATTGCCACACCGGCAAGTAACAACGTGGCGACGTCGACGCCTGTTTTACCGCCAGCTAAGCGATAGACAACAAAGGTGGTGAGGAGGGCGCCCAGAAAGGCAGCCAAAGACACCCAAATACTGCCTTGTATACCTATTTGTTCACCCAATGCGATCACTGCCAGTGCGAATACGGCCGCGCCGCCTGAGATGCCGATGAGTCCTGGGTCAGCCAGTGGGTTGCGACACAGAGTTTGCATCGCTGTGCCGCTTTGTGCCAATACCGCACCGACTAAAAGGCCTAAAACCAAACGAGGTAAACGTAACTGTGTGACGACGGTTTGCTCGAGTTCGCTCATGGGTGTGCCGAAGCCAGGCAACCACATCAACGGTAGTCGCCAATCGCTTAGCACGGGGCCGCTCGATAACAGCAGCCAGCTACTTGCCAAGATCCCGAATGTGCCGGCAATTAGCCAGCGGCGTCGCTCAAAGGTCATTAACATACGCTAAAAGCGCCTCATGTGCTTCGGCAATGCGCGTGGTCATCCCCAGTGCGAGTAACGAGTCCATCACCAATAGCTGACAGGATTGCCCCGCGTTTAATAACTGTAAAGTTGCGTTTTGGCAGAATCGCTCGCGCCCCCCAGCAGCATCGACGACATGGGAGGGGGCGACGATAAAGTCAGGCTGGTTTACCAATAAATGCTCCCGCGATACGGTTTTGAAGCCTTTATGGTCAACCACATTGGTAATGTCCGACTGGCTGAATAGTAAATCGGGTACGCTGTCGTGACCCGCGGCTACAACACCGCGTTCGGATACTTGCAAGACAAAAAGGCCACTGAGTGGCTGCGCACGCGAAACGGGATGAAACTTGTCTTTAATGCCGTTAATTACGGGCTCAGCGCGTTCAGGCGTAGCGAGCTTTTCGGCGACTTGATGAATCAGGGCATACAGCTCAGATAGCGTTGTGGGCTTGCTGAATTCGCTAACAGGTACACCGGCCGTTTCGATTTGCGCTAATGCGCGTTCACTGCCGGCACCTTCGAGTACCCATACTTGTTTCGGATTAAAGCTGAGCACGCCCTCGGCGGATAGATTACGGTAGTAGCCGATTTTGGGGAGTTTATGCACCTTACTGGGTGAGGTGCTTGAGGTATCCACGCCAATCACTTTGTCGCCGCCCCCGACGGCAAATACGATATCGGTTAGTGTGCCACCTGCGGTAATAATTCCGCCTTGAGGTGAGTTTTGCGCGTGAGTAAGCAAGGGCAGGGTTGCTGCCAACATAAGCAACGAGTGTTTAAATCTTCTGTAAAACCGCGTCATAGGAGCCTCTTATCGTTCTGATTTGCGATTGCGTAAAATAAAATAGTAAGTTTTAGTTGCAAATGCAAATAGTTTTCGTTTAGATCTAATGCGTTTTCACGATGCCTGTTTTGTCATTCAAAGAAATTGGAGAAGCTTGTGAACGTTTGGATTAAGAAAACTGACTCTTTTAAACCTTCGCTATTGGCGGCTGCCATCGCGGCAACTATGACCAGCGGTGTGTATGCCGCAGAAGTGAATTTGCCTGCAGCCGACCAGAGCGTTGATGAGATTTTAGTTGTAACTGGATCGCGTACCGAAGAGAAACTCGAAGACGTCGCCGGTGCAGTGAGCGTTATTTCGGCAGACGATATTGATGTGCAAGTGAGTAATGGTCTCGCGGATGTGTTCCGCTATGATCCGAGTATTCAGTCGACGGGCACCCAAGGTCAGGCGCAAACCTTATCGATTCGAGGAATCGGTGGTAACCGCGTGGTGTACATTAAAGATGGTCGTCGACTTAATGATGCCTATGCCGGCGGAGGCGGTTATTTAGTGGGGCGCGGTTACTTAGATGTGGCGCAGGTACAGCAAATTGAAGTGGCGAAAGCGGCCGCATCACCGCTCTATGGCTCTGACGGTTTAGGTGGCGTGATTGTTATATCAACGCCCGATCCGGGGGATTTACTAAAGGGTGATGACAGTGCAGCACGCTTGAATTTTGGTTTTGATGGTCTGACCGAAGAGACAAAGCTCGGCTTTAGCGGGGCGCGGCAGTTCGATGGCTCAAGTGCGATGATTCAGGTGTCCGCGCGACAAGGCGAGGAGACACAGAACTATGAGGAATCTTTGCCCGGTTATGATTACGACAGCCAGAGTATTTTAGCAAAATGGACGCTTGATATCGGCAACGATGATGAGCTGAAGTTTACGTTGGATCACTTTCAGCAGGACACTGAACAGTTTCTCGCGGAAACCAATCAAACCGACGACGACAATCGTCAAACAGCACTTTCGGTGGACTACCAGCGTAATCAGGCCAATACCTTCGCCGACTCGCAGCATTGGCAACTGTATGTGACGGATTATGAGCAAGGCAGCGACCAGGTCAGCGCGGGAGCCAGCCAAGCGGGTGCGTATACCGATTACAACGACTATGGTTTTGAACAACGCATTATGGGTGCGCGTTGGCAGGCACAAAAGCAACTTGATGCCGCCTCAACACGTCATGATCTCGTGTATGGCTTTGATGCTGACTACTACGACACCGAGCGACCGCGTTTCAAGACACGTATCGCTACCGATGGCACGGTAATGCAAGATAATGAGCCACAGAAAGCCTTCCCCGGTGCCGAAACATGGCTTACAGGTGTGTTTTTGCAGGATAACATCGCGTTTAAAGAAACCGCCTTTAGGTTGATCATTGGTGCGCGAGTTGACCATTATGAGATGAGCCCAAATGAGAACATGCTGTACGATATGTCTGAGCTTGCAGATATCAGCGAGACGGCATTCTCACCTAAGGTGGCGGGCATTTATACCTTTGACTCGGGCGTACGCGGCTACTTGCAATACGCCGAGGGCTTTAAGATCCCACCGCATGACCAAGCCTATCAAAACCATGGCATTGAGCCGTTTTATGCCATCTTACCTAATCCAGACTTACAGCCAGAAAGCAGTCGCGCCGTAGAAGCGGGTTTAAAGTTTAGTAATGACACGACGCGCTGGAACCTTGCTGCGTTTTACAGCCGCTTTGATGATTTTATCGAGACTGCGGTTGTCGGCACGAGCCCCACTTATATTCCGGGCGTTGACCGGGTTGAATATCAGTATGTGAACCAAGACGAAGTGACGATAAAAGGGGCTGAAGCGAGTGTGACGCACTGGCTCACTGACTTTGTCCGTATCGATACTTCGGCCGCGTACGTGACAGGTGAGAATGATGCGACGGGTGAAGCACTGACCTCATTGTCGCCGCTGTCGGGTAATGTCTCTTTTGGCTATTTTGCCGATAACTGGCATATCCGAGGTATTGTCAATGCCGTCGCTGAAATGGATGATGTACCGAGTGCGTCGGCCGAGTCGGGACCTTATATCGAAACGGCGGGCTATACCACTGTGGACGTTTTGGCGGGAATGCGTTTGGGCGATTGGCAGGTGAACGTGGCGGCGCTCAATTTAACGGATAAGTATTATGTGCCTTATCAACGTGTCGCAGGACTGTCGGCCGATGCGCCGACCGAGCAGTATAGCCAGCCCGGTCGGTCCTTTGCGATACAGGCATCATATCGTTTTTAGTCGTTAAACCAATGTCGCGTGCGGTTAGCAAACCACACCAATGACAGCATGACAGGTACTTCGACTAACACGCCTACCACGGTGGCGAGTGCAGCGCCCGAGTGCAGGCCGAACAATGAGATGGCAACCGCCACCGCGAGTTCGAAAAAGTTTGAAGTGCCTATCATGCAGGCGGGCGCAGCTACGTTATGCGGCAACTTCATTTTCTTCGCTAAGAAATACGCCACTGCGAAAATACCGTAGGTTTGAATCAGTAGCGGAATCGCTATGAGTACAATCGCCTGCGGTTTTTCGATGATGGTTTCGGATTGAAAACCAAACAATAGGACAACCGTCGCGAGTAGCCCCACGATCGACCAAGGCTTCATGGCTGCAAGAAAGTTGTTCAGCCGTGTGTGGTCGTTGCCTTTATCCAGTTTCTTGCGCGTTAATGCGCCAACAATGAGTGGTATCAACACATACAGTACGACGCTCAGCAACAAGGTATCCCACGGCACTGTGATATCCGTTACGCCCAAAAGTAAGCCGGCGATAGGTGCGAATGCAAATATCATGATGACGTCGTTGATAGAAACCTGCACTAAGGTGTAGTTAGCGTCACCCTTTGTCAGTTGACTCCAAATGAACACCATCGCTGTACAGGGGGCAACACCCAGTAAAATCATACCGGCGATATACTCGGACGCGGTTTGTGGATCGACCCAATCGGCAAACAGCCCCTTAAAGAACAACCATCCCAGTAGTGCCATGGTAAACGGCTTGATCAGCCAGTTGATGACCAAGGTTAATACCAAGCCTTTTGGTTTTTTGCCGACATCTTTAATGGATGAGAAGTCAACTTGTACCATGATCGGGTAAATCATGAGCCAGATGAGCACCGCGATAACTAAGTTAACGTGGGCATACTCAAGCTCTGATACCACGGTAAAAGCGCCGGGGACTGCAATACCCAGTGCGATACCGGCGATGATGGCGAGAGCCACCCAAACAGACAAATAACGTTCAAATAAACCCATGCTAGCTCCTTAAAGCGCTCGTTGGTTAACGCGTTGACTGACTTCTTCGGCAGACTCAACACGCTCTGAGTATCGGTCGACGAAATAATCTTTGTTGTTTCTGAGTAATAAGGTGAACTTCATGAGCTCTTCCATGACATCCACAATGCGGTTGTAATAAGGCGATGGCTTCATACGGTCGTTATCATCAAACTCAAGAAACGCCTTTGGTACACTCGATTGATTGGGAATTGTGACCATACGCATCCAACGACCTAAAACCCGAAGTTGATTGACCGTATTAAATGATTGTGAGCCCCCACAGACTTGCATAACCGCAAGCGTTTTACCTTGTGTAGGGCGCACACCACCAAGATTGAGCGGGACCCAGTCAATTTGGCTTTTGAACAAGCTAGTCATCGAGCCATGACGCTCCGGTGAGCACCACACTTGTCCTTCTGACCACATCATTAAGTCGCGCAACTCTTGTACTTTTGGATGGTTTCCGTCATCGGTGTCCGTCTGGGGCAATCCTTCGGGATTAAATATCTTAACGTCAGCACCCATGTGGGTAAGAATGCGCGCTGCTTCCTCGACCACTAAACGACTGAACGAGCGCTTGCGAAGCGAACCATACAACAGCAAAATTCGGGGCGCATGTTCTGCGGGCTGAGGTAGGCACTTCTCGAGTGTCGGTTTATCCATCAAATCACTATCGATATTAGGTAGTGAGACATCAGAAGACATAGGTTACTGTGCTCCTAGTTGGTTCAATGCGTTTTTAAGTTGTTCGCGCTCAAGTGATTGCACGGCAATTCCTTGCAGTTGACTCACGCGGTGTTTAATTTCTTCGATACAGTCACGGAAAGCGGCGGCAATCTCTTCTTCGGAGCCTTCAAGCTTTGATGGGTCGGCAAGTCCCCAATGCACTTTAATCGATTGTCCGAACCTCACCGGGCATGCTTCGCCCGCCGCCGAATCACAAACGGTAATGACGACGTCGGGTTTAAAGTCTTCAAATTCATCCCACGATTGGCTTTGTAACCCATCCGTCGGTATGCCGGCTTCGTTCAAATAACGCAGTGAAAGAGGGTGTACCTCGCCCGCGGGCTGGCTCCCAGCGCTTTTTGCCTGAATATGATCGCTGGCAAAGTGATTGGTGATCGCTTCAGATAAAATGCTGCGACAACGATTATGCGTGCAGATGTAGAGTACCTTCATAATAAACCTTTTAGTTAGCAGGCAGTGCCCTGTGACTGTGCGTGTTTAAGCTTGTCGAGAGCCGTTGAAAAGTAGTCCAAATTATTTTGCGCGACCTGAGCAATCATATCTTTTGCCCATTCGGGTAATTCGGGATGTAGTTGGTAATACACCCACTTACCACGGCGTTCACCCAGCACGATATTGCACTTACGCAGTTCAGCGAGGTGGCGCGAGACCTTCGGCTGGTCAAGCTCCAGCGCGCCCATCAGATCGCAGACGCAAGCTTCTTCAAGCGTGCTTACAATCAGCACGGACTTTAAACGGGTATCATCCGATAGACATTTAAAAAGCTGTAATGGGGTCATCGTGTCCATTCCTATTTAATATATATGGTAAATCATATATATGAAAAAACATATGTCAAATGATTTGAGTGGATTGGTGTGGACAGAGCGTCGCACCAGAGGCGCGACCTAAAAAATAATCAATTATTATTGGATATTTTCAGCAGAGGTATTATCATATTCAAATATGGAATATATATATTCATAATTAATATATCTTGATGTGGAGTGGGTTATGC
>NZ_DEYI01000067.1:2139-12791 GCF_002364475.1 Idiomarina sp. UBA3162 | reverse complement strand
TAATACGTTTAACGTGGCTTTTGAGCGCCAGTCAGACATAGTATTTACTTTTGCACGCGTGAGACATACTCACCTGAACGAGTATCTACTTTGATAACTTCACCAATTTGCACGAACAATGGGACACGCACTACTGCACCGGTGATTAGTGTTGCAGGTTTACCACCTGTACCGGCAGTATCACCTTTTAACCCTGGATCGGTTTCGGTAATCTCCAACTCAACGAAATTAGGTGGTTGTACGTTAATCGGATTACCTTCCCACAAAGTAAGTGTACATACGTCTTGCTCAACTAACCACTTTTCAGCTTCACCGACGGCTTTTGCATCCGCTGCAACTTGTTCAAAGGTTTCATTGTTCATGAAGTGCCAAAACTCACCGTCGTTATAGAGGTATGCCAACTCCAGTTCAATTACATCGGCACCTTCCACAGACTCGCCTGACTTAAACGTTTTCTCAACGACTTTACCACTGATGAGTTTACGGATTTTGACACGGTTAAACGCCTGACCTTTACCTGGCTTAACCATCTCGTTTTCAACGATAGAGCATGGCTCACCGTCTTGCATGATCTTTAAGCCACCTTTAAATTCGTTGGTGCTGTAATTCGCCATAAATTTTGTATCCTTGTTTCTCAATACAACTTGATTGCCGCAATAATAAACCAATCCAAGCGGATTTTCAGGTAAAATAATGACATTAATTGTTAAATAGGGAGTCGTGCAGTGCAAACCCTTGAAGTATCAACGCGCGATGAATGGCAGCTCGAATTGGCTAAAAGCTATAAAGATCCGCGCCAGCTGCTTACAACATTAGGCCTCGATCCCAATGCATTCAACGATCACCTCGAAGCAAAAAAATTGTTTTCGTTTCGTGTGCCGCGGCCCTTTGTCGAGTTGATGGAGGCTGGAAACCCACAGGATCCTCTCCTGCGACAAGTGCTACCCGTCGTTGATGAATTCACGGTAACGCCAGGGTATAGCACAGACCCACTTAACGAAGTGACCGACAAACGCGAACACGCCGTTCCCCAAGGTCTACTTCATAAGTATGCATCACGTGTCCTACTTCTGGTTCAGGGGGCGTGCGCTATAAACTGTCGCTACTGCTTTCGTCGCCACTATCCCTATGCGGATGATGTATTACCGCGTAAGCAGTTTGACGAGTGCGTCGAGTACGTTCGTCAGCATCAAGAAGTGAATGAAGTCATTTTAAGTGGCGGCGACCCGCTGTTTGCCAATGATGGATACCTCATCGAACTCGCCGATAAACTGGCCGAACTGAAACAAATAAAGCGGTTACGTATTCACTCTCGCCTGCCGGTGGTGTTACCACAACGTTTAACCGAGCGTCTTGCGACGCATTTAACCCAACGCTTCGAGCAAGTGATATTGGTGATACACGCCAACCACGCTAATGAAATCGGAAGTTTACTTAAGCAGAACTTAGCAACATGGCGACAACGTGGTGTCACATTACTGAATCAAAGCGTATTATTAAAAGCGATCAATGACGACGCAGACGCACTCTCGCAACTCAGCGAAAGGCTTTTCGATGCGTCTGTGTTACCCTATTACCTACACCAACTCGACCCGGTTCAAGGAGCTGCGCACTTTGCCGTCAGCGACGCACGCGCACGTGAACTCTGGCAACAAATTAACGCCAAACTGCCTGGGTTTTTAGTACCCAAGCTCGTTCGCGAAATCCCAAACCGTGACAGTAAAACACCCATCATGCCGAGCGAATGAGGAACCTAACGATGAGTGAAGCAATTGATCGCGTTGACAAGCAGCTACAAGAACACCTTCGCGTGTTGTATCGCCAAGTTGTCGACGCCGACCAGTATTTAGATGACTTAAGAGAACAAGGTAAAGCTAAGTTTGACAGTATTTTTGTTGAACAGACAGCTTTCGATACCAAAGGCAACCGCTTTCAACCGTATCTCCAGGAAGTAACAAAGAACGTTGAAGCATGGCAACTGGAGCGTGACAATGAGGAATTGTTGAAAACCATTGTCGAGCAACTCCAGTTACTCACAGAGACGTTGGCTAGGCTTAAGCAGATCCGCCAGGCTGGTTAACCTTAATTTGCTCGGAGAAGGTTTGTTTAAACCAATCTTCGAGCATCTTATGCTCATAGTAATTGATATTACGTTGTCGCTTAATCGACGCCATACTGTCCATATCGAATCCCATGTCTTTCACAACGACAGAGTCCTCTTTAATGACCTGCCCTTGCGCGTCGGTTAACTTGTAAGTCAAATTCATGCGAGGGAAATCAATAGGTCGTACAACTCGAATATATGATGTCGCGCTTTGTCCATAAGTAGGCTCCACACGTCCAATTAAGTCGACATCGGTGACCGTCACATCGAAAGTTTGGCCTTTTGGCAATAAACTAGCCAGCTCATTAAATTTCTCAGTAAAGTCTTCTTTTGTCTTTTCTTGGAAGCGCGACTCAATGCCCGTAGCTGGCGAAAAATCAGTGTACTTCTCGACATCCTTGAACGTTACTTTAGCCTCACCCGCAAACACAGACGTTGCAATAAGTGATAGCGGAATCAACGTTGTAACCCATATCCTTTTCATAATCACCTCCATAGGTAATTGACTCACAAGATTTGACTACAATATAACCAAAAGATTCCCTGATTACACAAACAAACAAAAAAAGAGCCCCGGAGGGCTCTTTTTTAGCGTGTTCATGGTGCTGAACGGCAGATTACATCATGCCGCCCATACCGCCCATGCCACCCATGTCGCCCATACCGCCAGCAGACTCATCGTCCTTTGGGATTTCGGCAACCATTGCTTCGGTGGTGATCATCAATGAACCAACCGATGCAGCAAATTGCAGTGCAGAGCGAGTGACTTTAGTTGGGTCAAGGATACCCATCTCTAGCATGTCACCGTAGGTGTCATTACCTGCGTTGTAACCGAAGTTACCTTCACCTTCACGTACACGGTTTGCAACAACAGACGCTTCAGCGCCCGCGTTGTAAGCGATTTGACGTAGTGGTGCTTCCATCGCACGTAACATCATGCGAATACCTACGTTTTGTTCTTCATTGTCGCCGGTTAATTCCGCTAGCTTGCTTGCAGCGCGAACTAAGGCAACGCCACCACCCGGTACAACACCTTCTTCAACCGCAGCACGAGTGGCGTGCAACGCGTCTTCTACTCGAGCTTTCTTCTCTTTCATCTCAACTTCAGTTGCTGCGCCAACTTTAATTACCGCAACACCGCCAGCGAGTTTCGCAAGACGCTCTTGTAGTTTCTCACGATCGTAATCAGATGAAGTTTCTTCCATCTGTTGTTTGATTTGCGTGACACGGCCTTCAATCGCAGCGTCATCACCATTACCATCGACAACAGTGGTGTTATCTTTGGTAATAACAACACGCTTAGCAGTACCTAAGTCTTCAAGTTGAGTTTTCTCAAGCTCCATGCCGATTTCTTCAGAAACGACCGTACCACCCGTCAATACCGCGATGTCTTGAAGCATAGCTTTACGACGATCACCGAAACCAGGTGCCTTAACAGCCGCAACTTTCACGATGCCACGCATGTTGTTAACAACCAAGGTCGCCAACGCTTCGCCTTCAACGTCCTCAGCGATAATAAGCAATGGCTTACCTGCTTTAGATACGCCTTCAAGTACAGGCAGTAATTCGCGAATGTTCGATACTTTCTTATCAACCAACAAGATGAATGGGTTGTCGAGTTCAACAGAGCCGCTTTCTTGGTTATTGATGAAGTAAGGAGACAAGTAACCACGGTCGAACTGCATACCTTCGACAACATCAAGCTCGTCTTGCAGCGCTTGACCTTCTTCAACGGTAATAACGCCTTCCTGACCGACTTTGTCCATCGCCTTAGCAATGATTTCGCCGATGGTGCTATCAGAGTTAGCTGAGATAGTACCTACTTGTGCAATGGCTTTGCTGTCAGCACAAGGTTGAGAGATCTTCTTCAGCTCTTCGACAGCCGCAGTAACTGCTTTATCGATACCGCGCTTCAGATCCATTGGGTTCATACCCGCCGCAACCGCTTTCACGCCTTCATTTACGATAGCTTGTGCTAAAACGGTCGCAGTGGTTGTACCGTCGCCTGCTTCGTCGTTAGCTTTAGAGGCAACTTCTTTAACCATCTGCGCGCCCATGTTTTCGAACTTGTCTTCAAGCTCGATTTCTTTCGCTACAGAAACACCATCTTTAGTGATGGTTGGTGCGCCGAATGACTTGTCTAAAACAACGTTACGGCCTTTAGGACCTAAGGTCACTTTAACCGCGTCTGCAAGGGTGTTTACACCTTTCAACATTCTTTGACGCGCGTTATTGCCAAATTTTACTTCTTTTGCTGCCATTTTTTGATTCCTCTTAACTGTACTCTTAGAGACTGTTTAGATTCGGCTTACTCTTGGATAGCCAAGATGTCGCTTTCGCTCATGATCAGGTATTCTTCGCCGTCAATTTTTTCAGTCTTAACGCCGTACCCTTCATTGAAAAGCACTTTGTCGCCCACTTTCACGTCAAGTGGACGTACTTCACCGCTCTCTAAGATGCGTCCGTTGCCAACGGCAACGACTTCACCACGCGTTGATTTTTCTGCTGCTGAGCCAGTTAGAACGATACCGCCTGCCGATTTAGCTTCGACTTCGATACGCTTGATAATGACTCGGTCGTGTAAAGGACGAAGTTTCATTTCTCGATAACTCCTTAACCTATTGTTGTTGATAAAACCCACTGTGTGGGCGTTTAAATTTAGTCGTGACCTTTAAATGGGGTATGATTTTCTGTTATCAAGGTTTGCAAGAAAATTTTTTTCATCATATTCGAGGTGAACATGACTACCCCCATCCGCATGGTTTACACCACTACCGACGATGGCGAAGTTGCTGATAGACTAGCCAAAACAATGATTGAGCGACGTCTAGCCGCCTGCGTAAAAATCGTGCCCAAGGTGAGTTCTTACTATCGCTGGGAGGATAAAGTTCAGTGCGACAGTGAATACTGGTTGGTGATTAAAACCCATCATTGGCAGGTCGCAAACCTTAAGCAGTTTATCAGCGAACAGCACAACTATGATTCACCCGAGTTTATCGTTACAGAAATCGTTGACGGACTTGAATCATACTTGGACTGGGTTGAGGTACAAACCAAACCATGAAAAAAACATGTTCAACTTTATTACTTGCTTTCGTTGGTTGGTGTTTACTCACCACCAGCGCGCTTGCTCAGAACAAAAATTTATTCAACCAGCAACCTGAATTTTTACCTGTCGACCAAGCGTTTAAGATTCAAGTCATTAAAGAGCAGCCTCTTACCGTCGGTATCGAGATCCAACCAGGCTATTACTTATACCAGCACGCATTTAAACTGACGCCCGAATCGGTGCTAACTCGGCCTATCGACTACCCGCCTGCGGAGTCACACATCGATGAATTCTTTGGAGAGAGCCGGGTTTATCGCAACTATGTCGAGCTGACCTACCCACTGAATAACGCTGTCAACGAGGTGACCTTTCACTACCAAGGCTGCGCAGACGCGGGATTATGCTACCCGCCTGAAACTCGCGTTATTAGCTTTGAGCGTAACAACGATGCGCCATCGAACGCGTCGCCTAGCGCGGCAACTGCCAACTGGCAAATCCAACACGTTGACATCGCCACCTTGGGGCTTTTCTTTTTGCTCGGTATAGGGCTCGCCTTTACACCCTGCGTGTTCCCAATGTATCCAATTATTTCGGCAACCGTGGTAGGCGATAAACCAAAAACACTCAAAAACCTCGTCTTTCTTGCCTTCATTTATGTGCAGGGAATGGCTATTACCTATTCGTTGTTAGGACTTATCGTTGCCTCAATGGGGATGCAATTTCAGGCGTATTTCCAACATCCTTTAATCATTGGCACCTTAGCGGTTGCCTTCGCTATGTTTGCAATGAGCATGTTGGATGTTATTAACCTGCAACTTCCCTCGAGTTGGCAATCTCGTCTAGACCAAATCAGCAGAAAGCAAAGCGGCGGTCGTATTGCCGGCGTTTTTTCTATCGGTGTGATTTCAGGGTTAGTCGCTTCACCGTGCACGACCGCTCCACTCAGTGGGGCATTGCTATTCGTTGCGCAAACAGGTGACTGGCTCTCGGGCGCCGTTTTACTCTACGCGCTGAGTTTGGGCATGGGCTTGCCGTTAATTATATTTGCCGCATCAGGTGGACGGTTATTACCAAAAGCCGGTGCTTGGATGAATATCATCAAACACATACTCGGCTGGTTACTATTGGCTGCAGTGGCTTTCTTATTGGAGCGGCTATTTAACGACACAGTAAGCTTCTTTTTATGGCTTACTTACTTTGTCGGTCTAGCGGTGTATATGGGACGACATATTAACGATCTTAAGCATCCGTTAAGCCGCGCTTTACTCTACCTGCTGGTAACGGCGACAGCTATCGCTGGTAGCTATTGGCAAGTCGATAAATATTACGCCGTTAAGCAGGCCCACGGTTTTTTCACTCAGGTTGAAACGCGAGCAGCGCTTGAGCAACAGCTGAATAACGCACGCCAATCTCAGCAGTGGGTGATGGTCGATCTTTATGCTGATTGGTGCGTTGCATGCAAGGAGTTTGAGCAATATACCTTTTCACGCCGTTCAGTACAGCGTGCACTTGGCGAGTTTAAAAAGTTGCAGATAGACGTCACGGCAAATACCGCGGAGCACAAGCAATTACTCAGCGACTACCAAGTACTGGGGTTACCAACGCTTTTATTCTTCTCCCCAAATGGCGAGGAGCTCAAGCAGTGGCGTGTAACCGGCTTTTTGGATGAAGATGCGTTCAATGAACATTTACAAAAGATGAAAGACACTGCAAACTAGAGTTTGCGGCGAAAATCGCTGATAAGACCAGTATTTTACTGCAAACTGGCATAACTCAACTATAATGCAGAAAGTTTTGTCAAAATGGTGGCTAAATTTTATTGAACCACCATTAACTTTTGACTTTTAACATGTTCGTAACTTTTGGCGGCAATATGCAAAACACTTCTCGACAAAAAAAGCATATTTTGGTTTTAAACGGCCCTAACTTGAACTTATTAGGAAGCCGTGAGCCCAATATATACGGACATGAAACGCTTGAAGATGTTGAGCAATTACTTCAAACACAAGCAAATACGCTCGGTGTCACGCTTGAGTGTAAGCAAAGCAATCGCGAATATGAATTGATCGAATGGGTGCACGCAGCGGCGCAGAAATCCCAGATGATCATCATTAATCCCGGTGCTTTCGCGCACACGAGCGTGGCGCTAAGAGATGCGTTGCTTGGCGTGGGAATACCTTTTTACGAAGTACACATCTCCAATATTTATCGTCGCGAAGCATTTCGACATCACTCATATTTGGCAGATATAGCCGAGGGTGTCATTAGCGGCTTCGGCATTTACGGTTACGAGCTGGCGTTGGCTGCGGCTAATCGGCTCATCGATTCAACTCTAGAAAAATAAATTAGAGGTTAAACAGCACCATGGATATCCGCAAGATTAAGAAACTCATTGAGTTAGTTGAAGAATCGGGCATTTCGGAATTAGAAATCACTGAAGGCGAAGAATCTGTTCGTATTAACCGTTACAGCCCGCAACCAGCGCAAGCACCTATCCAATACAGTGCCGCGCCTCAACAAGCAGCCCCGGCACCGGCAGCACCGCAAAGCTCTGACAGCGCGCCCGCCGAGTCAGAGGAGATCTCGGGACATATCGTTCGCTCGCCAATGGTAGGTACGTTCTACGAAGCACCATCACCAGATGCAAGTCCATTCGTGACTGTCGGATCACGCGTGAATGCAGGTGACACGCTGTGTATCGTTGAAGCGATGAAAATGATGAACCAAATCGAAGCGGATAAGAGTGGCGTTATTAAGCAAATCTTGGTCGAAAACGAAGAGCCTGTTGAATTTGACCAACCTCTGTTCGTCATTGAGTAAGACTAAACCGGGAACGCATCATGTTAGATAAAGTGGTCATAGCAAACCGCGGTGAGATTGCACTTCGCATTCTCCGCGCGTGTAAAGAGCTAGGCATCAAAACGGTCGCTGTTCATTCAACGGTTGACCGTAATTTAAAGCACGTCTTATTAGCGGACGAAGCGATATGCATCGGTAAAGCGCCCGCCGCAGAGAGCTATCTCGATATTCCGAGAATTATCAGCGCCGCCGAGATTACCGACGCCGCCGCTATTCACCCAGGTTACGGCTTTCTTGCTGAAAACGCTGACTTTGCTGAACAAGTCGAAAAATCAGGATTTGTATTTGTTGGACCGACAGCCGATGTCATTCGTCTGATGGGCGACAAAGTGTCAGCCATTAAAGCCATGAAAAAGGCGGGGGTGCCCTGTGTACCTGGTTCAGACGGTCCATTGGACGACGACGATGAGCGCAACATTAAATTAGCGAAACGCATCGGCTATCCAATCATCATCAAAGCAGCCGGCGGTGGTGGCGGTCGTGGTATGCGCGTTGTGCGTCAAGAGAGTGAACTACTCAGTGCTATTCGCATGACCCAAAACGAAGCGCGTGCGGCGTTTGGTAACCCTGTCGTGTACATGGAGAAGTTCCTTGAAAATCCACGCCACGTTGAAGTCCAAGTGTTGGCTGATGGGCAAGGTAATGCGGTTCACTTAGGTGAGCGTGATTGCTCTATGCAGCGTCGCCACCAAAAAGTGGTTGAAGAAGCGCCAGCTCCAGGTATAACGCCAGAAATGCGTAAATTCATTGGCGAGCGCTGTGCAAAAGCCTGTATCGAAATCGGTTACCGTGGTGCAGGTACCTTTGAGTTCTTGTACGAAAACGGTGAGTTCTACTTCATTGAGATGAACACTCGGATTCAGGTGGAGCACCCCGTTACCGAAATGGTCACAGGGATTGATTTGATCAAAGAGCAACTGCGTATTGCAGCAGGTCGTCAACTCTCGTTCAATCAAGAAGATGTAGTGATTCGCGGACATGCCGTTGAGTGTCGTATCAATGCGGAAGATCCTGAGACCTTTGTCCCTTCACCGGGCCAAATTACTCGGTTCCACTCACCCGGTGGGTTTGGTGTACGTTGGGATTCACACGTGTACACCGAGTATAAAGTGCCACCGAACTATGACTCGATGATTGGCAAACTAATTACCTACGGTGAAAACCGTGACATCGCCATTGCTCGTATGCGCAATGCGCTGAACGAGCTGATTATCGAAAACATCAAAACCAATATTCCATTGCAGAAGTCCATCATGGCTGACGAAAACTTCCAACACGGTGGTACGAATATCCACTATCTTGAGAAGAAACTTGGCCTTGGGGGTCACTAACCAGTGCCCTGGATTCAATTGACATTATCAAGTTCAGAAGAGCATGCACCCCAAGTGGGTGACATGCTCATGGCCAACGGTGCACAAGCAGTGACTTATCGCGATGGAGCTGATACGCCAATTTTCGAGCCACCACTGGGCGAAGTCTTGCTATGGCAACATACCTTAGTGACTGGCTTATTCGATGCCGATATCGATATGAAGCCTGTCGTGGCTAACTTAGAGAAAGCTAAAGTTGTACCCAAACCACTGCAGTACAAACTCGATGGACTTGAGGACAAAGACTGGGAACTCGAATGGATGGACAACTTTCATCCTATTCAGTTTGGTAAACGGCTATGGATCTGCCCAAGTTGGCGCGATATTCCAGAGCCCGACGCCGTCAATATATTGCTCTACCCAGGTATGGCATTTGGTACCGGGACTCACCCCACTACAGCGATGTGTCTCGAGTGGCTTGATGCTCATGTAAAAGGTAATGAGCAGATAGTCGACTTTGGTTGCGGTTCTGGGATCTTAGGCATTGCTGCGCTTAAATTGGGTTCTGCCCATGCGTTAGGCATTGATATCGACAAGCAAGCACTTATATCGACACAAGAGAATGCTGAGCGAAATCATGTCGCCGATAAGTTTGACGTCTATTTGCCGGAGCAACATCCAAGTGTCCAAGCTGATATTGTTTTAGCGAATGTACTTGCTGGTCCGTTACGTGACTTAGCTCATGTTATCAAAACGTTCGTAAAGCCAGGTGGACGCCTCGTACTTTCCGGCATACTCGCACGCCAAGCGCAATCGGTCATCGACGCTTACGCGCCGGAAATTGAATTTGAAACACCAACTCAACAAGATGAATGGGTCATGTTGGCAGGATACCGCGCAGAGTGACTCTGCGCGACTTTTGTCAATAGTAAAAAATTAAAAAAAGACCAAATTTGCATACTTTTTAGCCTTTTCTTTATCCCATAAATTCCATAAAATTCTCTCCCTTTTCGCTGAGTAGTTTTTGACCGATGCGGATTGGTTCATATTCATTACCCAACAACCTGATTTTAGCGCCAATGGCCGGGGTGACTGACCAGCCATTCCGACAGCTTTGCCATAAGCTGGGTGCTGGCATGACAGTTTCTGAAATGCTGTCGAGCAACCCTAAGGTATGGCAAACCGATAAATCGATGCAACGCATGGATCATTCGGGTGAATTAGGTATCCGGTCGGTACAAATTGCAGGCTCTGAGCCCGAGTTGATGGCACAGGCGGCGAGAATAAATGTCAGCCAAGGCGCTCAAATTATTGATATCAATATGGGCTG
>NZ_DEYI01000067.1:0-1796 GCF_002364475.1 Idiomarina sp. UBA3162 | reverse complement strand
CCGGCAAAAAAAGTGAATAAAAAGCTCGCAGGGTCAGCGTTAATGCAACACCCCGAGCTTGTAGAACACATTTTAACAGCAGTGGTTGAAGCGGTTGATGTACCCGTGACTTTGAAAACAAGAACGGGTTGGAACCCAAACCACAAAAATGGAATTGAAATCGCTCGGATCGCTGAACGCTGTGGTATTCAAGCGTTAGCCGTACATGGGCGCACGCGCGCATGCATGTATAAAGGCGAAGCAGAATATAACACCATTCGTGCGATTAAAGAGGCAATATCAATTCCTGTCATTGCTAACGGAGATATCACGTCGCCCGAGCAAGCAGCGCACGTGCTTAAATATACAGGAGCCGATGCCATCATGATTGGACGTGGTGCACAAGGTAACCCTTGGATATTTAAGCAGATACAGCACTTTTTAGAGCATGGAGAGCACTTGCAAGTACCTCCGCTCGAAGAAGTCGCCCACACTGTCGTAGAGCATGTGAAAGCCTTACATCAGTTTTACGGCGAGTATAAAGGTGTGCGAATCGCTCGTAAGCACGTTGGTTGGTATCTCAATGAGCGCCCTAACGGGCGCGAGTTTCGCCAAGCGTTTAACGGTATTGAAGAAGCTGAACAGCAGATTAATACCCTGGAACATTATTTTTTGTCACTGTAGGAAAGAGATAAGCGCATTATGTTTGATCAAAACCCAAATCGTGAGAACACATCTCCTTTAACCACTATTGGAAATAACTCACAACCTAAGCCGTTACGTGACTCAGTCAAACAAGCCATCAACAGCTTCTTACGTCAACTCGATGGCCAAGATCCTGAAGAGCTGTACGAGCTTGTTTTATCGGAAGTAGAAGCACCACTGCTCGAAGAAGTCATGACCTATACTCGAGGGAATCAAACGCGCGCTGCCACCATGCTTGGTATTAACCGTGGCACTTTACGCAAAAAACTAAAGAAATACGGCATGAATTAATTGCCTATTCTACAAGAGCGCCTTCTGGCGCTCTTTTTTTTACTAAACTGTCCATTAATTGTAATTCAAATTAAGGCTTTATAATGACGACCCCAGCTATCAAACGTGCTCTTCTAAGTGTTTCAGATAAAACCGGTATCGTGGAGTTTGCTAAGCAACTAGCATCGCGCGGCGTTGAACTTCTTTCTACAGGCGGCACCGCAAAGCTGTTACGCGACTCCGGCCTCACCGTCAAAGATGTCTCGGACCACACGGGTCATCCAGAGATTATGGATGGGCGTGTAAAAACACTTCATCCCAAGGTTCATGGTGGTATCTTAGGCCGTCGTGATGTCGACCAAACGGTTATGGAAGCTCACGATATAGCACCTATCGATATGGTCGTTGTTAACCTTTACCCGTTCGCAAAGACTATCGCGCAAGACGACTGTAGCTTCGAAGACGCAATTGAAAATATTGATATTGGCGGACCGACTATGGTGCGTGCTGCTGCCAAAAACCACAAAGACGTTACGATCGTGGTTAACAGTGATGATTATGAACTTGTTATCGCTGATATGGAGCAAAACAGCGGCGCAGTGTCAGCCGAAAAGCGCTTTGAGCTCGCCGTGTCAGCGTTTGAGCACACCGCGCAATATGACGGCATGATCGCAAACTATTTAGGTGGTCGTCTGCGTGATGAAGCAGCATTTCCTCGCACCTATAATCTCCAGTTTAACCACAAACAAAGCCTGCGCTATGGTGAAAACAGTCACCAAAAGGCCGCATTTTATACCGAACAAGATGCGCCTCAAGGCACCGTTTCCAGCGCAACACAATTG
>NZ_DEYI01000063.1:0-7497 GCF_002364475.1 Idiomarina sp. UBA3162 | reverse complement strand
AGGACTCGATTTTATTCTTACAGCATTGATGTTTGGCGGGTAAAAACCATGGAATCACGGAAATCACATATTTTTGTTGGCTTGTTTGTTGTTGTAGGGGTTTTAGCACTGTTGTTTATTGCGTTGCGCGCAGCAAGCGGCAGCACTGTGACCGCAGGCGAAACATATACACTGTATGCCAAATTCGACAATATAGGCAGCCTTAAGGTGCGTTCACCAGTGAAGGTCGGCGGGGTTGTTGTAGGTCGTGTCACTGATATCTCGCTCGCAGGAGAATATTATGAGCCGCTAGTCGAGATGGAAATCAGTAAAGATTACGATAAGTTCTCTGAGACCAGTAGTTTGTCGGTTTTGACGGCGGGGCTGCTCGGCGAACAATATCTGGGTCTACAGCCAGGCTTTATCGACGACACCGTGGGCACTTTAGAAGATGGTGACACGATTTCGGATACTAAGTCGGCGTTGGTGTTGGAACAGTTGATTGGTCAATTCTTGTTTAGCCAAGGCGAAAATTAACCTAGGAGTGGTATTATGAAAGTTTTTTTAACGCTTGTAATGAGCGCTTTTCTGGCCGTTAGTAGTGCCTCGGCGGAAATGATCAAAGAAGAGAACCCATACACGCTGTTGAAGAAAGTAGCGGATCAGACGTTTGATCGTATTGGAGAAGACCGTAATAAAATTAGCGAAGACCCGAACTACCTTAAAACCATCGTCAAAGATGAGTTAATGCCATACGTTGATAATATTTACGCGAGTAAAAAGGTCCTCGGTCGCTATTTTAAAGACACCGATGAAAAACAACGTCAGGCATTTTACAAAGCATTTACAGACTACATTGTTGCAACCTATGCCCGTGCTTTTACACAATATGATGAGTCAAAGCACGAAGTAGAATTTCTACAGCATTCTAAAGTAGGTCCGGAAGACAAAGTGGTGGTGGTTGAAACGCGGGTTAAAGAAGCGGGTCGCCCGCCGATTCGTCTCGATTTTAAAGTGCGTTACGACAGTAATGCTGACGTTTGGAAGGCTTACGACCTCGTTGTTGAAGGTGTGAGCTTGTTGAATAGTAAGCAAAGCGAGATTGCTGCTGTCATTCGTTCACGCGGTATCGAAGGCACCATTGCGTTACTCGAAGATAAAGCGAATCAACCCATTAAATTGGACGATAAAGTCGACGTTCCGTCTTAAGGATGCCGCATGAGTCAGGCTCAGATGAACTTTAAGCTCGCTGATGACGGTACGCTGTCATTAGCGGGGTCACTAACGCGAAGTGCCATTCCTGCGCAATGGGATTCATTAAATCAGTTGCTAAAGGAAAAGTCCGTTAAACAGGTGGATGTTGCCAAGGTGAAGTTAATTGATACCGCAGGTGTCGCAGTACTCCTCGAAGTCATAAAACATAACCGTGATGCAGTTCCATTGCCATGTGAAGGCGCGTCAGAACAATTGCGGCAAATCGTCAGTGTGAGTGGCGTAGACCATCTACTTTCGTTAAGCTAACGACTTTCATTTTTCAGCTAACTGGTGTGGATAAAATATGAACGCCGAACAATTGACCGCGTTATTAAAAGATGAACTTGAACTCGACGAGGCGCATGTAAAGCTCGATGGCGCTAACGTGAACATCATTGCTGTGGGCGAAGTGTTTGCATCGCTCAGCCGTGTAAAAAGCCAACAAATGGTATATAAACCGCTCAAGCCGTTAATCGCTGATGGTACGCTTCATGCTGTTTCTATTAAAACGTATACGCCTGAAGCTTGGGAACGTGATAAAAAATTAATGATGCCTTAATGTCATCAGGAGGCATCGTGGATAAATTTTTAATCAAGGGCGGCCGCCCGCTTAACGGTGAAGTCACCATCTCAGGAGCGAAAAATGCGGCGTTGCCGATTCTGCTTGCAACAGTGCTCGGCAGCGAATCTATTACTATTGCCAACGTACCCTTGTTGCAAGACGTTAAAACGTCATTAAAACTGCTGTCGAAGCTCGGCTTGGGCCATTCCGACTTGGTTGATGGAAAGGTTGTAATTGAACCGGCAAAAATGTCGCAGCATGTTGCCCCGTATGAGTTAGTCAAAACCATGCGTGCATCAATTCTGGTGTTGGGGCCATTGTTGGCGAAAGTCGGTAAAGCCGAGGTTTCATTGCCGGGCGGTTGTGCTATCGGTGCGCGCCCCGTTAATTTGCACATCGAGGGGTTGCGACAGATGGGCGCAGAGATTGTGGTCGAAAATGGCTACATCAAGGCATCCGTTGAAGGACGCTTAAAGGGTGCTGATATTTTAATGGATACCGTCAGTGTGACGGGAACCGAAAACCTTATGATGGCTGCCGCTTTGGCAGAAGGCACAACGCGCATCGAAAACGCTGCGCGGGAACCAGAGATTATTGACCTGGCTCACTTCTTGAATCACCTAGGTGCTAAAGTCTCCGGTGAAGGTACGGATACCCTGACCATAGAAGGTGTTGAACGTTTAGGTGGTGGCCAATACTCAGTGATGCCTGATCGTATTGAAACCGGTACTTTCTTGGTTGCAGGACTCGCCACAGGGGGCGATGTGACGTGCCGTAATACGGATCCGAGTGCTTTAGATGCCGTACTTAAAAAGCTCACCGAAGCGGGAGGCCTGGTCGAGAAGGGGAGTGATTGGATCCGAATCCGTAGCCAAGGTCGTCCAAAACCGGTCACTATCATCACTGCACCGCATCCGGCTTTTCCAACGGATATGCAGGCACAATTCTGTGCGCTCAATGCTATCGCCTCAGGTAGCGGCTGGGTGCGCGAAACGATTTTCGAAAACCGTTTCATGCATATTCCAGAATTACGTCGTATGGGGGCTCACGTAGAGCTTGAAGGCAACACCGCCATTTGCAATGGGGTTGAAACGCTGACGGGTGCTGAAGTCATGTGCACCGATTTGCGTGCATCGGCGTCGCTGGTTATTGCCGGCTTAGTGGCTAAGGGTGAAACCCTTGTTGAACGCATTTATCACATTGATCGGGGCTATGAGGGTATTGAACTTAAGCTGCAGGGCTTAGGTGCTGACATTCAACGTATTCATTGAAGCTGACGCGCGGATCCGACCGTTAAGGTTGTGGTTCGCGTTTCATCGCCTCGCATGTACTCAATTTCGAGCTGTGTACCTGGTCGACTCTTAACCACACGTTCCATTCCCTCGGTAGCTGAATAGATCGGCGCGCCACCAATTTGTGTAATTAAGTCATTGACTTGTAAACCTGCGCGGTCGGCGGGGCTATCGGGTTCTACGTGTGTGACCAAAATGCCGTTTGCTGCATTTTGCAGATTAAAGTTCGGATTAACCTGTATCCCAATGTACCCTCTAACGACGCGACCTTCAGCAATCAGCGTCTGCATAATTTCGTTAACCGTACCGTAAGGCGTTGCAAAATAAATCCCCTCGACGGTATCGCCAAAGGCTGAGTTAAAACGCGCATTGTTAATACCTATCAATTCGCCTTTACTGTTAATCAGTGCACCGCCTGATGCGCCTTGATTAATCACTGCATCCATTTGAATCAAATCAGAGTAGGCTGACCCTGTGATACCCACCCGGCCGCCTGTGGCACTAATGATGCCTTGGGTGATGGTTTGTCCAATATTGTAAGGGTTGCCAATGGCAAAGACGATATCGCCGACTTTAATGGGTCGTTCACCCATCGTTGGGATCACCGGTAGGTTGTCGGCTTCAACCTTCAGCACAGCCAAGTCGGTATAGGTATCGTTACCAATCAGTTGCGCTTCGTAGCGACGACCATCTTGCAGAGCCACTTGTATTTCGTCGTAATTTTCAACAACATGGTTGGCGGTGATGATATAGCCGCGTTCACTCATTATAACGCCAGAGCCTAAGCGCCATAAACGTGAGTTGGCTTGCGAGGAATAACGTGAACGTTCACTTTCGCCCAAGCTGTAGATATTAACAACCGCGGGTGCTGCGCGACTTATCGCTTGATTAAAACTCGCGACTTCATCGCTTTTGCTTAAATTAAACTGGCTTGGACCGCCGCTTTGAAGATAGGGTTGGATAAGAAAAATGATGGCAGCAACAACCAAGCCTAAGCCTACCGATTGATAAAGGAATCGAACGAGTGACTTGATGGTGCTCATAAATTAAACGGTCCGTTAATTAAAAAAGTGACTTCAGCTTACCACTGAAGTCACTTTGATGTAAGTTCTTGAAACTAAAACGCGTGACTAAGAAGCAGGGTTACGTAGCATTAAATAGCGCACGCTATTTCCACGTTGAATACTGAGCGCTACGACATCGCCGGCGTTATCGATCGCTTCACGCAAATCCCCCAAGGTGCCAATGGGTTGGCGGTTCGCGCCCTTAATGACGTCGTCTTTTTCAAGCCCAATGCGCGCGGCAGGTGAACCTGGCTCAACTTCGGTTATACGAATACCATCTTGCGAACCATCCGCCTCTAGCGTCGCCCCCTCCAATGCAGGGTGGATTGACTGTGCTGACGTTTCGGTATCTTGCGCATCGAGAGTGACTTTGACATCTTGGCGTTCACCTTCACGGATTAACTCAAGATCGACTTCTGTGCCCGATCCTAGGGTACTGATTAAAGCGCCCAACTCTTGGAAACTCGCAATATCATCGCCATTTACCGCAACGATGACATCACCGGACTGGATACCCGCTTTATCGGCGGCACTGTCAGGCACAACCTCGGCGACAAAAGCCCCCTCTGACACACTAATATCGAGCGCATCAGCAATATCGGAATTGAGATCATTACCACGCACGCCGAGCACACCGCGGCGAACTTCGCCAAATTCGATGAGCTGTTGTACAAGGTTACGCATCATATCCGACGGAATGGCAAAGCCGATACCGATGTTACCGCCGTTAGGACCGAGAATAGCCGTATTAATACCGATCAATTTGCCATCCAGTGTCACCAGTGCGCCGCCACTGTTACCACTATTGATAGCCGCGTCGGTTTGGATAAAGTTCTCTAACTCTTCAATGCCGAGGTTGGCTCGACTGAGCGCACTCACAATACCCGACGTAACCGTTTGTCCGAGGCCAAAGGGGTTACCAATTGCCACGACAAAGTCACCGACACGTAAATCAGACGATTTACCTATCTCGATGTCAGTCAGGTTCTCGGCGTCTTCAATCTGAAGTAATGCAATGTCGCTTTGTTCATCACGACCGACGAGTTTAGCATCGTACTCACGTCCATTCTTCAGCGTCACAACGATTTCTGAGGCATCGTCGATAACGTGGTTATTAGTGACTACATAGCCCTTTTCAGCATCAATAATGACGCCCGAACCTAATCCACGGAATGGACGCTCTTGAACACGTTCACTCGGCGCATTAGGCCCAAAGAAAAAGCGCAATGCATCGGGAACTCGCTGTCGAACTTCGCGTTTTCCTTTTACCGCAATATTAACCACGGCCGGCGTGACTTCTTCAAGCATCGGTGCCAGGGTTGGCTTTTCATCGTCAGCACCGAAGAAAGGAATACCTGCTTGTGCAGGCTGAGAAAAGCCGCCAACGGTTAAAGCGGCTAACGTGAGACCTACAATTAATTTATTCATCGTGTTACGAACTCCTAGTAGTAACTTTGCAACCGTGTGCAGCCATTATGACCGCTAAGCTACTAGATGAGTTCAAAACGAAAATGTTTCAAGATATTTAATCGCGTTTTGTCGACTCGGCTTCAGTAAATAATCCACTACGCTGGTCGGTGTAGTCTTTTGGCACTTGCTCGGCTTCTTCAGCACTGTGCGTCGAACGATAATCCTTATTCATGCTACTCGCGACTCGTAACTGCCGCATGGTATCTTCTGAAAAGAACGGTAAGTCGCTCTGCGCGTCGTTCTTTTGCAATAAGTCGGCACTGTGGGCAAGGTAGTTTTTGAGTTTATCTTGTGTTTCCTCGAGTTGCTCAACTAAGGCATTGGCGGTGGCAAAATGCTCGGCGACTTCGCGTTGATAGTCTGCCAATTGCTTTTGACTCTTCTCAACTTGCTCTTCGAGATCACCGCCACTACGTAAGCCAAACCAGTACCGCGCTACAAAAAAACCAATAACAGCGCCCACTGCGACCAATAAAATGCCAATTAACCAATCCATGCCGAACTCCTAGGCTGACCCTACTCATTGCTGATTCAGGGCATCGTGATAAAATAGTTGCTCTATAGGATAATAGTAACTGAGGTGAAGTGGTAGTGTCGAACCCGTGCTTTACGCCAATTGAGCGTTATAAAAATGATTTAGAACGCGAGGATTTCAGCTATGACGAAGCGCAAGAGCACGCGGTCAAGCAGTTACAGCGCCTCTACGATGATTTACTTAAGTGGCAAGAAAATAAACAACGCTCACTCTTAAAACGGCTGTTTAGTAAGCCACCGACGCCACCTAAAGGTTTGTATTTTTGGGGCGGCGTCGGACGAGGAAAGACGTATCTGGTTGATACCTTTTACGAAACCTTGCCTATCAAAAACAAATGGCGTCTCCATTTTCACCGATTCATGCAGCGTGTACATAGTGAACTTAAACAGTTACAGCAGAAATCGGATCCTTTGATTACGGTAGCTGATCGCATTGCGGCTGAAACGGATGTGATTTGTTTTGATGAGTTTTTTGTTTCTGATATCGCAGATGCAATGCTTCTCGGGAAACTTTTTGAGCTCTTATTTTCACTAAATATTGTCTTGGTAGCTACATCGAATGTCGAACCAGATAACCTTTATTTAAATGGTCTTCAACGCAAACAATTTCTTCCAGCTATCGAATCAATAAAAAAGAATAATGAGATATTTAATGTAGATAGTGATATCGATTATCGCTTGAGGAGCATAGAGCAAGCTGAACTTTACCATTATCCTCTAGATGCAAGCGCTGATATTGCACTAATAAAAGCTTTTAATTTATTTTGTCCTCTTGGCGAAAGTATTTCAGTAGATCTTAATATCGAGATTGAGGGTAGGAACATAAAATTTCGACGTCAAGGAAAAGATGTGATTTGGTATGACTTTAATGTTATTTGTAACTCACCCAGAAGCCAAAATGATTATATTGAACTATCCCGTGAGTTCCATGCTGTGTTGATTTCTGGAGTTCCTCAGTTGGGCAAAGATAATGAGGATCAAGCAAGAAGGTTCATCAGCCTAGTAGATGAATTTTATGACAGAAATGTAAAGATCATACTTTCCGCAGAAGTTGGACTAATGTCTTTATATGCTGATGGCGCTCTTAACTTTGAGTTTCAACGCACAAAAAGCCGTCTTTTAGAGATGCAGTCTTATGAGTATCTTTCAAGACCACATCAACCGTGACTCGAAGTTATTTAAAATAACGTTTGATGCCAATTACCGGGTAACTTAGGAGCAATATTTGCTCTGTGAACCAAGTAATAAAATTTAAAATGTAGAATATCCTTGAAATGGCTGTTACTGCTCTGTAAAATGCCGCTTCCAAATATGCAGACATGTTCTGTAAAGATAAGAATTA
>NZ_DEYI01000103.1:573-7989 GCF_002364475.1 Idiomarina sp. UBA3162 | reverse complement strand
GCCAGAGCCGCGTGCACACAGCAATAGTCAAATTCAATCCCCTGACCAATGCGATTTGGACCGCCACCGATCACCATGATTTTGTCGCGATCCGAAACGTCTGCTTCGCATTCTTCATCATAGCTTGAATACATATAGGCAGTGCTTGAGGCAAACTCAGCAGCGCAGGTGTCAACCCGTTTATAAACCGGATGAATCCCTAACTTATGGCGACGCTTACGCACTTCTGACTCGCTGACATGCAGTACATCAGCAATACGTTCATCAGAGAAGCCTCGACGTTTAAGTGCCCGCATAACATGTTCATTCATGCCTGCGAGTCCCAATGCATCCAGCTCTTCTTCAAGCTTGATAAGCTCTTCAATTTGAATCAGATACCATTCGTCAATACGAGTGAGTTCAAACACTTCTCGAACAGTCATGCCTAAACGGAATGCATCGCCAATATACCAAATTCGCTCCGCACCCGGCTCTTTTAACTCGCGAATCACTTTGCCGCGCGCTTCATCGCTGCTTAAATCGACCATACTATCAAAGCCATTGGCGCCCAGTTCAAGGCCGCGCAATGCTTTTTGCATCGATTCTTGGAAGTTACGACCAATCGCCATCACCTCACCCACCGATTTCATCTGAGTGGTTAAGCGATCGTTACAGTTAGCGAACTTCTCAAAGTTAAAACGAGGGATCTTAGTCACAACGTAATCTAACGCCGGTTCAAACGATGCAGGCGTCACACCGCCCGTAATTTCGTTCTCGAGTTCATCCAGCGTATAGCCCACCGCAAGCTTGGCGGCAACTTTCGCAATTGGGAAGCCTGTTGCTTTCGAGGCGAGCGCTGACGAACGCGACACGCGTGGATTCATTTCAATGATCACCATGCGGCCGGTATCAGGGTTCAAGCCAAATTGTACGTTTGAGCCACCTGTCTCAACACCGATCTCACGCAACACCGCCATTGCTGCATCACGCATCAACTGAAACTCTTTGTCCGTTAATGTTTGAGCCGGCGCAACGGTGATCGAGTCGCCAGTATGAATACCCATTGGATCAAAGTTTTCAATGGTACATACGATAATGCAGTTGTCGCTTTTATCACGAACCACTTCCATTTCGTATTCTTTCCAGCCTAACAGCGATTCATCAATCAGTAGTTCGTTAGTGGGCGATAAATCCAGACCGCGTCGACAAATTTCCTCAAATTCTTCACGGTTGTAAGCGATACCACCACCGCTACCCCCCATGGTAAACGATGGGCGGATAATGCATGGGAAACCGAGACGGTCAAGTACGTCAAAAGCTTCTTCCATGCTATGCGCCATTTCAGCATTCGGCGTCTCTAAACCAATCTTTTTCATCGCTTTGTCGAAGCGGTCGCGGTTTTCCGCTTTATCGATAGCATCGGCATTGGCGCCAATCATTTCAACTTTAAATCGATCTAAGACACCATGGCGGTCAAGATCAAGCGCACAGTTCAGTGCAGTTTGACCGCCCATGGTTGGTAGAATCGCGTCTGGACGTTCACGTTCGATAATTTTTTCTACGACTTCCCAGTGAATCGGCTCGATATATGTCGCATCGGCCATTTCTGGATCAGTCATGATCGTCGCCGGGTTCGAGTTCACCAAAATCACTCGGTAACCCTCTTCGCGCAGCGCCTTACATGCCTGTGCACCCGAGTAATCAAACTCACAGGCTTGACCGATAACTATCGGTCCTGCACCAAGAATCAGAATGCTTTTTATGTCAGTACGTTTTGGCATAGTTTCGTTCTATCCTTTGCTGCACTCATTTAAGCGCGTGCTTGCATTAATTCGATAAAGTGATCAAAGAGCGCATCTGCATCATGCGGGCCTGGACTCGCTTCCGGATGCCCTTGGAAGCTAAATGCGGGCTTATCAGTTCTGCGCATGCCTTGCAGGGTGCCATCAAACAATGACACGTGAGTCACCTCAATAGTATCCGGCAAGCTCGTCTCGTCTACCGCAAAACCGTGGTTTTGACTGGTAATCATCACGCGCTTAGTGCGTACGTCTTGTACCGGGTGGTTTGCACCGTGGTGACCAAACTTCATCTTGCTCGATTTTGCCCCACTGGCGATGCCCAGTAATTGGTGACCCAAACAGATACCAAAAATAGGGATGTCTTTATCGAGTAACGTTTTAATCGCTTCAATCGCATAGTCGCAAGGTTCTGGGTCACCCGGTCCATTGGATAAGAAGACTCCATCTGGGTTTAACGCCATCACCTCATCGGCAGACGTTTGTGCCGGTACCACCGTGATGCGACAGCCGCGATCCGCGAGCAGTCTTAGAATATTTTGTTTGCAGCCATAGTCGTATGCAACGACATGAAATTTGTCTTGCGCAGGTGAGGTATGTCCTTCGCCAAGTTGCCAGCTTCCCTCGGTCCAAGCATGCGTTTCTTTGCACGACACAACTTTAGCCAAATCCATCCCTTTAAGGCCTGGAAACTCGCGGGCTAACTTCAACGCTTTTTCCTCGTCGATGGCTCCGGCCATAATGCAACCATTTTGCGCACCTTTTTCGCGCAAAATCCGCGTCAGCTTACGTGTATCAATATCAGCGATACCCACGACATTCTGACGTTGCAAATATTCTGTCAAAGTCTCTTGTTTACGAAAGCTACTGGCTTTTAAAGCATTATCACGAATGATCAAGCCCTTCGCCCAAACTTCGGGGGATTCTTCATCTTCGTTGTTGGTGCCAGTATTGCCAATGTGGGGGTATGTCAGGGTGACGAGTTGTTCAGTGTATGAGGGGTCAGTTAGAATTTCTTGGTAGCCTGTCATGGCTGTATTAAAGACGACTTCTCCAACAGCGGAGCCTTCGGCTCCAATCGCTGTGCCATGAAAGATGGTGCCGTCGGCTAACACCAGTATGGCTCGGTTAGCGGATTGACTCGCTAAAATACTCAAGGGCAACCTCCGTACATAAAAAAACGGGTGAATCAATACAAAGTTGACTTCCCCGTTTAAGGTCCTTACCGCGCGTTCTTTGCTCACTGAAATTAGCAGATGACTAACATCAGGCAAATTGACCGTATTGTACGTGTTTTTTTACGCAGCGTCCAGCGCTGTTTTTTAATCCAATAGTTGCGCCAGTTGCTTTTTTAAGTCCAGCACATCAGCCATTTGATAGCACTCGCCTGGCGCCTGAGCCTTCAACCACTGTGCCGCGCGCAATGCGCCTTCAGCAAAGATGCGACGGTCACTCACGCGATGTGATAATTCAATGCGCTCACCGGCCTGTGCCAACCAAACTTGATGCTCTCCGACGATATCTGCGGCACGTAGTACACTGAACCCTATGCCCTGTTCGCTGCGCTCGCCTTCACCACGGATGCCATCGTTAACGGTCTCAAATGTTACCTTTCTGCCCATCGCAGCGGCCTCGCCGAGCGCTAAAGCAGTGCCTGATGGCCCATCCTTTTTATGTCGATGGTGCGCCTCAAAAATTTCAATGTCTGCGTCTTTAAACGCGCCTGCTGCGATGCGCGTTAATTGCTCCATCAGTGCCACCCCCAAACTCGTGTTACGCGCATGTAGTGTGGCCACTTTTTGCGCCGTGTCCCGAAGCAGTTGCTGTTGCGCGGCATCGAGCCCGGTAATGCAGACCACAATCGGACACTGATGGTTTTGTGCATACTCCAGGTTTTCTTCCAGCGCAGAGGGTAGGCTAAAGTCAATTAATACATCGGGTGCATCATTCACCTCTGACACATGATGATAGTGAGTTTGCCCAATGGGGTTACCGAGCGAACGACTCTGCTTACTGACGAACGCATGCGACACATCAAAGCCATAAGCCTCGGCATACTTAATAATTTGTTGTCCCATACGCCCACTGGCGCCCAATACACCTAATTTCATGCGCTCTCTCTAGCTTCCTGATAAGGGTTGTTATCCTGCAATAAGTTTTCGCTACGCGCAACTACGCGTGCCACCATCATGTCACCGGTGACATTGGTCATGGTACGCGCCATGTCGATGATACGGTCAATTGCGGCAATAAAAGCGATTCCTTCGAGCGGTAAGCCAACAGCGTTTAACGTCACCGTTAACATCACTAATGCAGTACCCGGCACCCCTGCCGTTCCAACTGACGCTAGGGTCGCTGTCATCATGATCAAGCCATAGTCCATCCAATCGAGTGGAATGCCGTACAGATTAGCAATAAAAATGCTTGCCACGGCGGGATAAATTCCGCCACAACCGTCCATATTAATGGTGGCTCCGAGCGGCAACACAAAACTCGCATAGTCTTTTGACACGCCCAAACGTTCAGTGACCGCACGGTGTGCCGCTGGCAAGGAACCAAATGAACTACACGTCGTGAAGGCAACGACTTGTGCATCAAACACGGCTCGGAAAAATTGCCAAGCACTCATGCCCCCCATGGTACGGACAAAGCCACCGTAAACCACCACAATGTGAATCAGCACCGCTAAATAGACCACGCCAACGAATTTGGCCAAAGGCAATAAACTTGCAATGCCGTATTCGCCGATCACCCATGCCATCAAGCCTAAAACGCCAAGCGGTGTAAGTTGCAAGACCATGCGAGTGACCTGGTACATCACCTCAGCGCCCGATTTAATCACTCGACGCACGGGTTCAGCAGGTTCGCCCAGCTTCTGTATTGCAACACCGATGATTGCTGCAAAGACAACGATTTGAAGCACATTGCCTTCGCTAAGTGCGGCAAATGGATTGGTTGGCACAAAGTTAAGTAGTACCTGAGAAACGCTTGGAATGACTTTCTCGGTTTGCTCTGTTGCAGTAAGCGCCTGCGCTGGACTCATATCAATTAAGGTGCCCAACGCCAAACCGATAGCACTGGCTATAATGGCCGTCAGCATAAACATGCCTATCGTTTTGGCTCCCAAGCGTCCAAGCTTTTGACCATCATTCAAATCGGTAATCGCACTGACGATCGCGCAAAAAATAAGAGGCGCCACTAGCATTTTTATTGCACGGATAAACAAGTCACCTAACGGCTTAAGCGCTTGCCCTGCATCTGGAAAAAACGCCCCTATCAGCGCACCTAACACAAATGCACCCAGTACGCGTTGCCAAAATGGAATATTGAACCAGAATTTAAACATAAAACGTCCGCGTTAAGAAAAATGCGGATAATTTAGCGTCGATCAGTCGGTCGCCGAAAGAAAATTTTTGACTAGCATATAACTAAAAGACCAAGCCAAAGCAGATTTGGCTTGGTCTTATCAATCACGAAGCAGGCTTCTGACAGGTCGGGTTGCGACCTTGTTGATGGGCTTGTTGTACTCGCGAACTTAAGCTAGGCGCATAGTCTTCTATAGCATCAATACGCGTTTGCGGTGATGGGTGCGTTGATAGTAATTCTGGCGGAGCGCCTTTCGATTGCTTCGCCATGTTACGCCATAGGTCAGCAGCTTCAATCGGCTTAAAACCTGCGTCTGCCATATAGTCGAGTCCCAACTGATCGGCTTCAGACTCATGTGTTCGGCTATAAGGCAATAGAATCCCGACTTGTGCACCAATACCGAGTGCACTCATCAGTAACGCTGCGTTTTCACTCTCCAACTCTTGGTTGGCGAAAATCGCGCCGAGTTGCAAGCCTGCGCCCACGGCCATGTTACTCGATACACGCTCATTACTATGCTGCGCAATCACGTGACCAATCTCATGACCAATTACAGCAGCTAATTGATGTTGGTTTTCTGCAACATCTAACAAGCCACGATAAACGCCAATGTTGTTACCCGGTAGTGCGAAGGCATTTACGGTATCTTGATCGAATACAGTGATTTCCCAATCCGCCTTGCTATAAGGTTCAGGTAATACGTCAATCAGTGCGTGACTTACGCATTGGACGTACGCATTAATAGCGGGATCGTCACTAATCGGCGTTTCAGCTTTCATCTGCTCATAGGACTGCTCACCCATCTGGTTTAGCTGACCTTCAGGCAAAAAAGCTAACTGAGAACGTCCTGTGGGCGATTTTGAGCAACTGACTACTGTCATGGTCGCCAGCGTCAACGCCGCTATTTTCCAAGCCCGCATAATGCCTCCTTTAGGCAAACAATAATGACTTTGTACTAACGATATTAGCCTTAGCTACGCAAGTCATCAAAAAATTGTTTAACACCGTCGAAGAAACCTTTTTCTTTCGGTCTGAACTTGGCTGCTTCATCTCCTTGCCCCATCGAACTCTCAAGTTCATCGAGCAATTCACGTTGACGTGACGATAAATTGACCGGCGTTTCGATAACTACTTTACAAATGAGGTCACCGACGGCACCCGTACGAACTGACTTAACCCCTTTGCCACGTAAACGGAAGTGTTTGCCCGTTTGAGTCTCTTTCGGCACTTTCAGTTTAACTTTACCTTCTAGGGTCGGGACTTCAATTTCTCCACCTAGCGCCGCTTTGGTAAAGCTCACTGGTACTTCGCAGTATAAATTGTTGCCATCACGCGCAAAGATAGGATGTTCACGTACATGCACCTGAACATACAAGTCACCTGCTGGAGCGCCTTTTTCGCCTGCTTCACCTTCGTTCGCTAAACGAATACGGTCGCCGGTATCCACGCCCGCAGGAATTTTGACCGAAAGCTTTTTCGTTTTTTCTACGCGACCCTGACCATGACAGGTGTTACATGGATCTTTGATGATAGACCCCGTGCCACGACAATGAGGACATGCCTGCTGCACTGCGAAAAAGCCCTGACGCATTTGAATTTGACCGGAACCGTGACAATGACCACAGGTCTCTGGTCGGGTGCCTTTTTTCGCACCTGAGCCGTCGCAGTCACCACACTCAACCATGGTCGGAATCTGCAATTCGACTTCTTTGCCCTTCACCGCATCTTCTAACGACATTTCTAGGTTGTAACGCAAGTCCGCTCCGCGCTGAGGACGCGCTTGCTGACGACGACCGCCACCAAAGATATCGCCAAATACATCGCCAAAGATATCAGCAAAATCGGCACCGCCGCCACCGAAACCACCGGCGCCAGCCCCGCCACCTTGGCGCGCCTGTTGAAACGCTTCGTGCCCATATTGATCATACATCTGACGTTTTTGTGGATCCGATAGCACTTCGTAAGCCTGTTTAATTTCCTTAAACTTGGCTTCTAGTTCTTTATCACCTTTCGTGCGGTCGGGGTGATATTTCATCGCCATCCGCTTGTAGGCTTTCTTAATATCTCTCTCATCGGCGTCTTTGCCGACGCCTAAAATCTGATAATAATCCTGCGCCATAACCGTAATCTTCTTTTGTGATTTAACACCTGTCTAAAATAAATACACGGGCATTACCTTTCGGCAACACCCGTGTTGATATCGAAGTTGCCTAATTCAGCTTACTTCTTATCGTCGTCTTTCACTTCCTCAAACTCAGCGTCAACAACGTCA
>NZ_DEYI01000103.1:0-260 GCF_002364475.1 Idiomarina sp. UBA3162 | reverse complement strand
AAACTCAGCGTCAACAACGTCATCATCTTTAGATGATTGTGCTTGCTCTGCTCCTGCTTCAGCACCACCTTGTTGTGCTTGCTGTTGCTGAGCCGCTTCCATCAGTTTTTGTGAAGCTTCCATTAACGCTTGAGACTTCGCTTCGATAGCGTCTTTGTCGCCGTCTTTAGAAGCTTGCTCAAGTTCGTCGCAGGCGGTCTCAATCGCTTTCTTATCATCTTCCGACAAGGCTTCACCGACTTCTTTCAACTGATTACGTG
>NZ_DEYI01000090.1:766-6845 GCF_002364475.1 Idiomarina sp. UBA3162 | reverse complement strand
GCATAAGCTGACCGGCTTAGAGCACGAGAAGATCCTAGACGAATATAAAGGTCTGTTGAAACAGATCGAAGAACTCCTGCATATCTTGCGCTCAACTGAACGTTTGATGGAAGTGATTCGCGAAGAGTTGGTTGAAATTCGTGACAACTTCGGTGATGCACGTAAAACGGAAATCACCGCGGCTGCGCACGATATCAGCATGGAAGACTTGATCAACGAAGAAGACGTTGTGGTAACGCTGTCTCACGAAGGCTATGTGAAGTATCAGCCATTAACTGAGTACGAAGCACAACGCCGCGGTGGTAAAGGTAAAGCAGCCACGAAGATGAAAGACGACGACTTCGTTGAACGCCTGTGGGTTGCCAATACGCACGACACCATCTTATGTTTCTCGACCCGTGGTCGCATTTATTGGATGAAGGTCTACCAGTTGCCGTTGGCGAGTCGCGCTTCGCGCGGTAAGCCTATTGTCAACCTATTACCGCTTGAATCGGATGAGCGTATTACGGCGATTCTACCAACCCGTGATTATCCAGAAGATAAGTTCGTCATCATGGCGACTAAGCACGGCACGGTGAAGAAAACACCATTACCTGAATATTCACGCCCACGTAACGGCGGTATTATTGCGCTCAACCTGAATGAAGGTGACGAATTAATCGGTGTTGATATCACCGATGGTGAGCAAGAGATTATGCTTTTCTCAGACGGCGGTAAAGTCGTTCGCTTTAGAGAAGACCAAGTACGTTCAATGGGGCGTACGGCTACCGGTGTGCGCGGTATCCGTCTCGAAGAAGGTCAGAAAGTCGTCAGCCTTATCGTTCCGGGCACTTACGAAGATGAACAACAAGCGGCGATTCTGACGGTCACAGAAAACGGCTTTGGTAAACGCACCTTGGTTGAGGAATATCCGACTAAGAGCCGCGCTACTAAGGGTGTCGTGTCAATAAAAGTCAGCGAACGTAATGGTGCTGTCGTCGGCGCGATGGAAGTCGTGGATGGCAACGAAATCATGCTCATCAGTAACAAAGGCACGCTGGTTCGTACGCGCGTTAATGAAGTTTCTATGGTGGGTCGTAACACCCAAGGCGTACGTTTAATCCGTACTGGTGACGACGAACAAGTGGTTGGTTTACAACGCATTGATGAAGTCGACGAGGACGAACTTGAAGACGTTGTCGTTGAGGGTGAAGTAAGCGAAGCAACATCCGAGCAACAGCCGTCTGATAAACCTGAGGCAAACGATGAGTAAGATTTTCAACTTTTCTGCCGGGCCGGCGATGTTGCCGGCCGAGGTGATGCTACAAGCACAGGAAGAGTTCTTACAATGGAATGATACAGGTGTCTCGGTGATGGAGTTTTCACACCGCGATCCTGCTTACGTAAAAATGGCACAAGAAGCGGAGCAAGACTTGCGAGAGTTGCTTAATGTGCCGGACGACTATCATGTACTGTTTTTGCAAGGCGGTGGTCGCGGTCAGTTCTCCGCAGTGCCCCAAAATATTGCCGCCAAAACCGACACTGTCGATTATCTTGATTGTGGCACCTGGTCGGGTTATGCCATTCGAGAAGCGCAGAAGTACGTAAGCCAAGTTAATGTGGTGGGCGCTGCACAGCAAACAGAGCAGGGCAAACGGATCCAGCCCGCCGGTGAATGGCAACTAAGTGACAATGCGCGTTACTTCCACTACTGCCCGAATGAGACAGTCGATGGCATTGCGATTCATGATATTCCTGATGTGCAGGCGCCTATTGTTGCTGACATGTCTTCTAATATCTTGTCAGCACCACTCGATGTCAGTCGTTTTGGGGTTATTTATGCAGGCGCTCAAAAAAACATTGGTCCTTCAGGTTTTGCTATCGCGATTGTTAAAAAGTCACTTTTAGGTCAACCACAACCTGAAGTGAGTTCGATTATGGACTATCAGCTACAGGCCAAAGACAACTCAATGTACAACACGCCCAACACCTTTGCATGGTACCTCTCTGGGCTCGTGTTTAAGTGGCTTAAAAGACAAGGCGGTCTTGCGGGTATTGGCGAGCTTAATCAACGCAAAGCGAGTGCTTTGTATGACTATGTTGACGCGTCTGACTTCTATCGAAATGAAGTTCACCCTGACTATCGTTCTATTATGAATGTACCCTTTCAGTTAGCTGACGATGAGCTCGATAAACACTTTTTAGAGCAAGCTCATCAGGCCGGTTTAGTGGGCCTCAAAGGTCACCGGTTTGTCGGTGGCATGCGCGCGAGTCTATATAATGCCATGCCTTATGAAGGCGTTGAGGCGTTGGTCGACTTTATGCGCGAGTTTGAGCGTACCCACGGCTAAATCTGCTGATAAAAATAAAAGAACAAAAGAAGGAATGAGCATGGCAAAGTTTGATGCAACCCAGATGGCGAATCCCGGTGTTAGGGAATTACAACCCTATCAAGCGGGTAAACCGATGGATGAACTGCAGCGCGAATTGGGCTTAGATAAAGTCGTTAAGTTGGCTTCAAATGAGAACCCATTGGGGATCAGTGCACGTGTTAAACAAGCCCTGCAGGGTGAAATCGATGATTTAATTCGCTATCCGGACGCTAATGGCTTTTATCTCAAAAGCAAAATTGCTGACAAGTTCTCGGTTGCGACAAATCAAGTGACCTTAGGTAATGGCTCAAATGACGTACTCGAGCTATTAGCGCGTACCTTTGTCAGTGATCAACACGAAGTCATTTTTTCTCAGCATGCGTTTGTTGTTTATCCATTGGTGACTAAAGCGATTGGAGCTACGCCTGTCGCGGTTCCTGCAAAGGATTATGGGCATGACCTTGAGGGTATGCTGGCGGCGATAACGCCCAAAACCAAAATGATATTCGTCGCAAACCCAAATAACCCGACAGGGACATTCTTGCCGACAGATGCACTGTATGACTTTATCAAACAAGTGCCGGATAACGTTATGGTCGTGCTTGATGAAGCCTATTACGAATATATTCCGAACGACGAACGTGCGCCATCCATCGAGTGGTTAGCCGAATTCGAGAATTTAGTGGTGACACGTACTTTTTCAAAAGCCTATGGTTTAGCCGGTTTACGTGCAGGCTTCTCGGTCAGCTCGGCAGCGATTGCAGACTTGATGAACCGCATCCGCCAACCGTTTAATGTCAATGCACTTTCGTTGAAAGCCGCTGAAGTGGCATTAGACGATGATGATTATCTCGCTGAAGCGGTGCGCGTTAATGCTCTGGGGATGCAGCAGTTGATTCGCTTTTGCGAGCAACACAACTTCAATTATATTCCTTCGTATGGCAACTTCCTTACCATTGAAGTGGGACCGGACGCTGATGATATTTATCAAAAGTTATTGCATGAAGGCGTGATTGTACGTCCAGTCGCAGGCTACCAATTACCTAACCACTTGCGTGTAAGTATCGGTCTGCCAGAAGAGAACCAAGCGTTCATTGAAGCAATGGAGCGCATTGTTAAATAAAGGTATTACGTTGTTGAATTTACCTGATCCGCTACACCTTGCACCGCGTTCAGTGTGTAGCGGCACGGTTACGTTGCCGGGCTCGAAGAGCATCTCAAACCGTGCACTGCTCATGGCAGCATTGTGTGGCCAACCTGTGACCTTGAAGAACGTCCTCGAAAGTGATGATACGGCGCGTATGATCGAAGCCTTAACGACACTCGGCGTATCGGTTAGGCGCAGCGAATCGGATCCCTCCGAATACCAAGTCGAAGGCTGTGGTGGTCGTTGGCAACCCACTCAGAACGAGCTTTATCTTGGCAATGCAGGCACCGCCGTCCGTCCTCTTGTCGCTGTGCTTGCGGCCTCATTGAGCAACACGCAAGTAATGCGGCTTGATGGCAATGCGCGCATGCGCGAGCGCCCCATCGCGGCGTTGATTGACAGCTTAACCGCGGCCGGTGCAAACATTCAGTGTCACGCAGAAGCAGGTTTCTTACCGTTGACGATAGAGAGTGGTTTTAAAGGCGGAGAGGTGACTATTGATGGTAGCGCGTCGAGTCAATATATCTCGGCGTTGTTGATGGCTTTACCGTTGCTTTCCGAAGACAGCGAACTGTTATTGATAAACGAGGTTATTTCGGGTCCTTATATTGAACTAACCTTAGCGATGTTGCGTGATTTTGGCATTCAAATAGATAAACACAGTGACCGTCATTACAAAATTCCTGGGCGACAGTGCTATCGTTCGCCAGGCAATTATTTCGTTGAAGGTGATGCAAGCGGAGCGAGCTATTGGATAGGTGCCGCAGCAATTAGTGGTGGGCCAATCACGATTTATGGCGTTGGTAAACAGTCAATTCAGGGCGACGTGCGTTTTGCCGAGTTGGCTCAGCAAATGGGCGCGGAGGTCGAAATGCTGGATAACGCAATTCGTGTATCCCGACGCGTTAAATTGAGTGCGATCGATGTCGATTGTAATGATGTGCCCGACGCTGCAATGACGCTTGCTCCCATGGCGCTCTTTGCTGAAGGCACGACAGTGATTCGTAACGTCGCGAGTTGGCGCGTCAAGGAAACCGATCGATTAGCAGCGATGGCCACTGAACTGCGTAAAATCGGTGCTCAGGTTGAAGAGGGCGAAGACTATTTATCTGTGATGGCACCTCAGCGTTGGCAGCACGCTACGCTGGACACCTACGATGACCATCGCATGGCGATGTGTAGTGCCTTGATTGCATTTTCACCAGTGGGTGTCAGCATCAATGATCCTCAGTGTTGCTCAAAGACATATCCTCAGTTTTTTGATGAATTTTCACGGCTTTGTCACGATTAAAATATAGTCTCATATCAAACTTTGATGTAAACAGCGCGTGACAAAAGATGCAAAATTTTCACAAATGAGTATAATTGCGCGCTTAAATCTGCAAAGAGCAGGGCAAATAGAGGAATTTATGGCGACTCGCGTACCCGTAATTACAATCGATGGGCCAAGTGGCTCAGGCAAAGGCACAGTGAGCCGTTTGTTGGCCGAGAAGTTAGGCTGGCATCTTCTTGATAGTGGCGCAATTTATCGTGTACTGGCGTTAGCCGCTATTCATCATGATTTTGAGCCTGATGAAGAAGAGAAACTTGTCACGTTAGCTTCACACTTGGATGTGAAGTTTGAAGCCGAAGAAGACAAGGGACTCACTCATATCATCTTAGAGGGTGAGGACGTTACCTTAACGATTCGCACTGAGAGTGTGGGCAACATGGCGTCGAAAATCGCCGCTCTACCAAGGGTTAGAGAGGCGTTGTTGCGGCGTCAGCGTGGCTTTAAAGAGTTACCCGGATTGATTGCAGATGGTCGAGATATGGGCACTGTAGTGTTCACCGATGCCGATGCAAAAGTATTCTTAACTGCCTCAGCTGAGGAACGCGCACAACGTCGCTTCCTACAATTGAAGGAAAAGGGTTTTGATGCTAATATTGACCAATTAATAACCGAAATCAAAGAGCGCGATGATCGCGACACCAATCGTGCTGTCGCACCGCTTAAACCGGCTGAAGATGCCTTGTATATCGATTCAAGTGACAAAAGCATAGAAGAAGTCGTGGATTCGGTTATGGAGTTTGCTCACAGCAAACTGTCACAAACTAGCTAGCTGGTCATTAAGACGAGCTATTTAGGGACCTGCTGTAAGGATACGTGCAGGTGATTTTAATAACCCCGCTGAACAGGATGTCCAGTGGATGTCATCTAAAAAGTGAAGTTAATACATATGTCAGAAAATTTTGCACAGCTGTTTGAAGAGAGCCTGAAAGAAGTCGAAACTCGTCCGGGTTCTATCGTTAAAGGTACTGTCGTTGCGATCGAAAAAGATCTTGTTTTAGTCGACGCAGGCCTGAAATCTGAAAGTGCTATCCCTGCCGAACAATTCCGTAATGCTGACGGCGAACTTGAAATCACCGTAGGTGACGAGATCGACGTAGCGTTGGACGCGGTTGAAGACGGTTTCGGTGAAACAATTCTTTCACGCGAAAAAGCTAAGCGCTATGAAGCTTGGCTGCAGCTGGAAAAAGCATACGAAGATAACGCAACTGTTACTGGTATCATTTCTGGTAAAGTTAAAGGTGGTTTCAC
>NZ_DEYI01000090.1:0-470 GCF_002364475.1 Idiomarina sp. UBA3162 | reverse complement strand
TTAAAGGCGTTATCAACGGTAAAGTTAAAGGTGGTTTCACTGTGGATCTGGGTGGCGTTCGCGCGTTCTTGCCAGGTTCATTGGTTGACGTACGTCCAGTACGTGAAACTGCACACCTTGAAAACAAAGACCTTGAATTCAAAGTTATCAAGCTTGATCAGAAGCGCAACAACGTTGTTGTTTCTCGCCGCGCAGTTATCGAGAAAGAAAACAGTGCAGAGCGTGAAGAGCTTCTTGAGAACTTGCAAGAAGGTCAAGAAGTTCAAGGTATCGTTAAGAATCTTACCGATTACGGTGCGTTCGTTGACCTTGGCGGCGTAGATGGCTTATTGCACATCACCGACATGGCTTGGAAGCGCATTAAGCATCCAAGTGAGATTGTAGAGGTCGGGCAGGAGATGGATGTCAAAATCCTGAAGTTCGATCGTGAGCGCAACCGTGTTTCACTGGGCCTCAAGCAGCTGGGTGAA
>NZ_DEYI01000031.1:2575-8841 GCF_002364475.1 Idiomarina sp. UBA3162 | reverse complement strand
ACATTGTTCGGTACAGGTGACCCGAAAATCATGGCAGGCGACATCTCAATGGCGTTGGTAACAACGGCTATGGGTCTAATCGCGGCAATTCCATTGATTTTGGCTCACAGTATTGTGGCTGCACGTAGTAAATCAATTGTTCACTTGTTGGATGAGCAGGCTGCAGGTATTGTAGCGGCTCACTCGGAGAAGGAGTAAGTTCATGCTTTACCTGATGGAACTATGGGAATCTATCAGGGATTTTATTGCGACCGGTGGCGACGTATTGTACGTCGTCATGGGGGTACTCTTTCTAATGTGGGTACTGATGATTGAGCGTTATTGGTACTTAACGAGTTCGTTCCCTAAGTTGCGTAAAGAAATCATCGCACGTTGGGACGCTCGTAAAGATACCACCTCATGGTACGCACATAGAATCCGCGAAGCATGGATTTCCGAAGCGAACGATAAATTGAATGCACGTATTCTGTTGATTAAGACTTGCGTTGCACTTTGTCCTCTAGTGGGACTACTCGGTACAGTAACCGGTATGATTACCGTATTCGAGATCATGGCAGTGCAAGGTACCGGTAACCCTCGTCTTATGGCGTCGGGTATCTCGATGGCAACAATCCCGACAATGGCGGGTATGGTTGCAGCGTTATCCGGTATGTTCTTTGCGACCCGACTCGAGAGTCGTGTTCGTCGCGCTAAGCAGAACTTGGTCGACAGTCTGCCACATCACTAAGAGAGTATTACTATGGCAAGAAATCGTATTCGTGAAGAGGAAGATGCAGCGATTGACATGACGCCGATGCTGGACATCGTATTCATCATGTTGATCTTCTTCATCGTAACAACCTCTTTCGTTAAAGAGGCTGGTATTCAGGTTAATAAACCTGAAGCAAACCAGGCCAACAAGGAGCCTTCAGCTAACATCTTTATCGCGATTCGCGATACGGGTGAAGTCTGGATGGATAAGCGTCAAGTTGACGTAGAACGCGTGGCAGCAAACCTTGAGCGTATGCTTGCTGAGCAACCTACTGACTTAGTGGTTATTCAGGCAGACAAGAAAGCTGAGCATGGTCGTGTTGTAGAAGTCATGGACCAGGTTAAGGAAGCGGGTATCGATAAGATATCCATAGCAGCGGAGACTAACTAATATGGTGCGCTTTTTAGTATCTTTAATACTAGGTGCGGCCGTTACGTTTGCTCTGTTTGCTTTTATGGCTTACTTAATCGGTGGGGGGGCTAAGAGTAACGAAGCTCCGCCTCCCACTCCGGTCATTGACATCGTAACGTCGCCGCCAGAGTCCGACGTTCAAGAGCGCCGGAGAACACCTCCGCCGCCACCACCGCCGCCTCAGGCTCCACCTGAGACGCCGCAATCTGAACCTGATACGTCAGATGCGGGCGGTGTGAACATGAACATGGGCTTCGACGTCGATGTAGGTGGTGCTGACACTGGTTTGTCAGGCCCCGGTAACTTGTTGAATCAAGATGGTGACGCTACGCCAATCGTTCGAATTGAGCCTCGCTATCCGCCTTCAGCCGCTCGTAACGGCACCGAGGGTTGGGTACAGTTGAGATTCACTATCGATGAGCAAGGTGGTGTGACCGACGTTGAAGTAATTGACTCAGAACCTCGTCGAGTGTTCGACCGTGAAGCACGCCGCGCATTATTGCGTTGGAAGTATAAGCCGAAGGTCGTAGACGGTAAGCCTGTTCGTCAAGAAGGTATGACTGTTCAGCTCGACTTCAACATGGATGGGCAATAAGAAATGAAAACTGTAATGAAGACATTTGTTACTGCCCTTGCTTTCGGCTTGGTTGTAGCTACCGCTCCGGTAGCTGCACAAGACCTCGGTCTTGATCTGCCAAGTAAAGAAACCGTTGAAGCGCAAAAGAAAGCTCGAAAAAACCAAGTCGCGTCACAGCGTGTTGGTCGAGCGATTATGGATGCGTTCGAGTTGTACGAGCAAGAGCAGTTGCAAGAGGCAATCGTTCTTCTTGAGGAAGAACTGCCAGACGCTGAAGGCTACGATCGAGCGTACTTGAGCCGTTTCTTAGGTACGTTGTATGCGCAAGCAGAACGTACTGAAGAGGCGCTGCCAATGTTGAAGAACGCGGCAGACCAAGACGTACTCGGTTGGAGCGACCAAGCGGCTGTCCTTAAACTAGTGGGTCAATTGAGCCTTCAAGAAGAGAAGTATGCTCAATCGGTCACGTACCTACAGAAATGGTTCGAATTCACTGGTGAGATGGACCCGCAGGCGTTGTTCTATGTAGCAAATGCTTATTATCAACAAAAAGAGTTCGCTAAGATTGTACCTTATGCGGAAGCGGCACTTAAGTATGCGGATGAGCCTAAAAAGGATTATTACACGCTACTTATGGCCTCTTACTTTGAGCGTAAGATGTATGACCAAGCCATCGCTACGATTGAAGAAGGCTTAGATGTATTGCCGGAAACGATCCCTTGGTGGCCGCAATTAGCCCAAATGTACATGCTCAAGGAAAACCTTCCTAAAGCATTGCAGACAATGGAAATTGCTTACTTAGCGGGTTATTTGAAAGAGGAAAACCAATTTAAGTTGTTGGTTCAACTCTACGATAATGAGGGCATCCCTTACAAAGCTGCGACAACGATGTTGAAACACATCCAGTCGGGCGATGTAGAGGGAACAGCTAAGAACTACTCGACGGCAGCAAATAGCTTCCACCGTGCCAAAGAGTTTGCTGAGGCAGCAAAATGGTACGGTAAAGCGGCAGAGCTTACGGACGACCGTGAAGATAAAGGCGAGTACTTGCGTAAGCAAGGTAACTTGCTGGTTCAGAACGAGCAGTATGTAGCTGCGACTACACCGCTTAAAGGTGCGCTTGATTTGGCGCGCGGCGATGACAAAGGTCGTATCTACATGTCACTAGCAGAAGCGTTCTTCTATGGTGGCGACTACCGTCAAGCACTGACGTATGTGAACGAGGCGGCTAAATTTGATAATCAACGTCGTAGCGCGCGTAGTTGGAAAGGTTATATCCAGTCTACTGCGAAACGAAAAGGCGTCGATCTGTAAAGTTTAAGCCCGCAAAAGCCCCGCACAAGCGGGGCTTTTTTTTGCCTATAATTTACACCACCCCATACTTTTATAACGGATGGATTTCGAGTATGATCTGCTCCGACTTTTTATGGGGGAATTTTTCATGGGTAGTAACAATTATAAAGATCCTTCTAGCGGTAAATTTCTACTTATTGCTGTTTTACTCTTCGTGTTCGCGGGATGTCTCCCACTTGTTTTACGCTTTGTACAATTGATCGGTGCGTAACCGAAACGTGCGCTCTGCACAAGGATTTTAATGTTATGACAATTTCAACGCTCGTGGTCGACGACAACGCCAACACACGAGCTGATATTGCAAGTAGTCTGTCTCACTTGGATATCGCACTGGTGTTTGCGAATGATGGTCTTGATGGTCTTAAGCAAGCCAAAGAAAGCAACTTTGACCTAATGATCATTGATCACAAAATGCCACTCATGGATGGTCTGACGTTACTTAAGAACCTACGCCAGCTCGAACATTATCATCATACACCGATACTGTTTGTCACTACACAGGATGTGACGGATGTGGAGCCTATAGCGCTTAAACATGGCGCTACGCGCTGCTTGAGTAAACCTTTGGATGCCAAGTTCTTGGGTGATGTCGTAACCTATTATACAAAGCGGTCAGTTGCCTAGGGACACCTATGGATTTGATAACCACTATCCGAAATAGCATCCGGGCTATTCCAGATTATCCTAAGCCTGGGATTATTTTCCGCGATATATCTCCGTTACTACAATCCGCTAGCGCTTTTCGAGCAACTATTGAAGCCTTTGCCCAACGCTACGAAGCACAGGGCATTGATCAAGTTGCAGCGGTTGAAGCGCGAGGATTTATTTTTGGTGCAGCGCTCGCTCAGCGATTAGGGTGCGGGCTGACGTTGCTGCGTAAGCCGGGTAAGTTGCCGGGCCCAGTGGTCAAAGAGTGCTACGCATTGGAATATGGCGAGGATGCGCTTGAGTTACAGGAATGCGCATTCAAAGAGCCTCAACGCGTCGTATTGATGGATGATTTGCTTGCGACAGGTGGAACCGTTGCAGCCGCTGCGCGGCTGTTATCGAGAACGAAAGCGGAGTTGGTAGAAGCTGCTTTTGTAATCACTTTAGACGATCTTCCAGGCGAACAAAAATTGCGAGATCTTGGCATAACGTGCTATACCTTGTGTCGTTTTTAATTAATTAAGAGGCTGTTAATGGCTTATCAAGTGCTTGCCCGAAAATGGCGACCCATGCAGTTTGACCAAGTCGTCGGTCAACAGCATGTCTTGGAGCCGTTATTTCATGCGCTTGAACAACAGCGCTTGCATCATGCTTACTTATTCACGGGCACCCGTGGCGTCGGTAAAACCACCATCGCTCGTATTCTTGCTAAGGCATTGAATTGTGAGCAGGGTGTGGGCGCTCGTCCTTGCGGCGAATGTCAAAGCTGTCAGGAAATCGAGCAAGGCCGGTTTGTCGATTTGATTGAGGTCGATGCCGCATCCCGCACCAAAGTCGAAGATACGCGCGAACTGCTCGATAATGTACAATATCGGCCAACCCGTGGTCGCTATAAAGTGTACTTAATCGATGAAGTACATATGCTGTCTCGACACAGCTTTAACGCGTTACTTAAGACGTTAGAAGAGCCGCCAGAGCACGTTAAATTCCTACTCGCGACAACAGATCCACAGAAGCTTCCCATCACTGTCGTGTCACGTTGCCTACAGTTTAATTTAAGGGCGCTCGACCGTGAACAAATCGTCGGACAGCTTGACTACGTGTTAGAGCAAGAGCGCGTGGCTCATGATACGCAAGCTTTGGCATTATTAGCGCAGTCGGCTAAGGGTAGTATGCGGGATGCATTAAGCTTAACTGACCAAGCCATTGCGCAGGGCCAAGGCGAAGTTAAGACTGAGTCGGTACAACGGATGCTCGGGCATCTTGCTGATGCCCACGTGCACCCGCTACTTGATGCATTAGCTGACTCGGACAACGGCTCTGTCTTTCAAAAATTTGATGAACTCAAAGCACTCGTGCCTGATCCATTAATGATTCTTAATGAATTGCAGCGCGTTATTCATCGCTTAGCATTAATACAGCAGATCCCCGCTATGATGGCGTCAGAGGAGCAAACTCAGACAACGAAAGTACTGTTGCGTAAGTTGCCTGCCGAAGTACTGCAGTTGTACTACCGAATTATTGTTGAGGGTAAAAAGGAAGCACCTTACGCAGTCGATTCCCAAAGCGCGGTCGAGATGACATTACTTAGATTGTTATCTTTCACTTTTGCCAGCCCAAGCGCTGAAGAACAGACCATCGAGCAGCCGCCCGAATCAAACCTTGCGGCCATGGCTTCAGAAGATGTGCTCGACGCGGATACTGACGATAATTCTCCTGAACTTGAGCCGTACACTCATGATGAAGCCGACGATGAAGTCGAAGACGAGTCAGCGCTGATAGCGCAGCAACGAGATATAGAAGCGCAAGCAGAACAACAGCGTGCGCCGGCGACATCGGACGAGGGGTTGGCGTCATTGTTGAACATGCGCCAAGACTTGTCAGCTAGCCAAGAGTCGGAAAAAAAAAATTCTGAAATAGACGTTGAAACACCGAGAGAGCAGCCTCATTTATCAGCTAAGCAGGTAATGAGTGATGAGACTGAGTTAACCCAGTCAACACCCACAAGCTTAGCTCAGATAAAACAGCAGTTTAATTCATCAACACGGTGCGCAGCGGACGTCGATAACTGGGCTGCGATAGTTGATGCGACCGATGTACAGGGGTTAACTCGGCAGTTGCTGTTAAATTCGGTGTTGGAGAAGGTGGAGCATCAGCAATGGTGTATTTGGGTAACCGAAGAGCAACAGAGCTTGCTGAATGACAAGACGATGGCACTTGCGCGTGATGCATTAAGTGATGTGCTATCGGCGCAAGGTGAATACAACTTTAAGATTGGATCGCAGCAGATGACAACGCCGTTACTGATACAGCAAGCGATCGATCAGTACCGATTAGAGCAAGCCAAGCAATGGCTGCAAAACGATGTGGGCTTTAATCAATTATTAAACACATTTGAGGCGGTGACTGACGAAAGGTCGATCAGCGCACGATAAAATTTAGCAACAGAGGATTTGACCATGTTTAAAGGTGGTATGGGAAATATGATGAAGCAGGCGCAGCAAATGCAAGAGCGCATGCAAAAAG
>NZ_DEYI01000031.1:868-2267 GCF_002364475.1 Idiomarina sp. UBA3162 | reverse complement strand
CAGCAAATGCAAGAGCGCATGCAGCAGGCCCAGCAAGAGATCGCTGAAATGGAAGTGACCGGCGAGTCAGGCGCTGGATTAGTGAAAGTAACCATGTTGGGTAACCACAACATCAAGCGCGTTGAAATCGATGAGAGTTTGATGGATGACGATAAAGAGATGCTCGAGGATCTGATTGCAGCGGCGACTAATGATGCAGTCCGTCGCGTGGAAGAGACGAGTAAAGAACGCATGTCGGAAATTACCGGTGGTATGGGGTTGCCGCCCGGTTTTAAGATGCCGTTCTAGGCTTACTTTATGAGTGAAGGAATCAGTCCTGCCATTGATCGCTTGGTCGACGATTTAAAACGTCTTCCGGGTGTGGGTAAAAAAACGGCTCAGCGTATGGCATTCCATTTGTTGGAACGTGATAGAGACGGTGCGCAACGTTTGGCTGATTCCTTACAGAATGCAGTGCAGCGTGTAGGTCACTGCCAACAATGCCGCACGCTGACCGAAGAACCTTTATGTCGTATTTGCGCAAATCCCGCACGCAGTGAGCAAGGTACGTTATGTGTAGTAGAAACACCTGCTGACGTGTTGGCTATTGAACAAACATCGCAATTTAACGGTCGTTATTTCGTTTTAATGGGGCACCTGTCACCCCTTGATGGCATAGGTCCAGAGGACATTGGTTTAGATGAACTTGAAGCACAGCTTAAAAGTGCACCCATTGAAGAAATCATCTTAGCAACTAATCCTACCGTAGAAGGTGATGCAACGGCTCACTATATTGCTGATATTGCCGAATCACTGAACGTCAACACGTCTCGAATAGCGCATGGTGTACCCGTCGGCGGCGAGCTAGGCTATGTCGACCAAGCAACCTTAGGGCATGCATTCACTGGGCGTAAAAAGTTTGGTTAACGCTTGAAATTGCCTACATCGCCCCCATTTCTGACATGAAAAGGTGGTTGAAGTAGGAGAATACAATTATGGCGGAAGCCGCTCAAACCGAAAAACATGGATTTCAGACAGAAGTTAAGCAACTGCTTAACCTAATGATCCATTCTCTATATTCAAATAAAGAAATCTTCTTACGTGAGCTCGTATCGAATGCGTCTGACGCGGCCGATAAATTACGCTTCAAAGCGCTCAGCGATAACGCGCTATATGGCGATGATGGTGAGCTCCATGTACGTATCGCGATCGATAAAGATAACCGTACGCTGACAATAAGCGACAACGGCATCGGCATGACGCGTGACGAAGTCATGACTAACTTAGGGACCATTGCCAAATCAGGTACGGCTGAGTTCTTTGGTCAGTTGTCTGGTGATGAGGCCAAAGATAGTAAGTTAATCGGTCAGTTTGGCGTTGGTTTCTACTCAGCATTTATTGTTGCTGATGAAGTGACTGT
>NZ_DEYI01000031.1:0-559 GCF_002364475.1 Idiomarina sp. UBA3162 | reverse complement strand
TATTGTTGCTGATGAAGTGACTGTGCGTACGCGCTCTGCCTATGAGTCACCGGAAAAAGGTGTCGAATGGCATTCTAAGGGTGAAGGAGAATTTGAAGTCGCAGACACCCAAAAGTCGCAGCGCGGAACAGATATTATTTTGCATTTGAAAGAAGATGCAGATGAGTTTTTAGATGACTTCCGTATTCGTGGGGTGATTAACAAATACTCAGAACACTTGAGTATCCCCGTCCAAATGTGGAAAGAAGCGGTTGAAGAACAAAAAAATGATGACGGCGAAGTTATTACGCCTGCCCAAGAGGCTCAATGGGAAACTGTGAACTCGGGTCAAGCCTTATGGACACGCGATAAAGCCGACATCAGCGACGAAGAATATAAAGAGTTTTATAAGACTGTAGCGCATGACTTTGACGATCCGCTGTTATGGAGCCATAACAAGGTTGAGGGTACACACGAATACACCAGCCTTCTTTATATTCCAAAACGAGCTCCTTGGGACCTTTGGAATCGTGAGCAACAGCAGGGGGTAAAACTCTATGTGAAGCGTGTCTTTATTATG
>NZ_DEYI01000083.1:527-3152 GCF_002364475.1 Idiomarina sp. UBA3162 | reverse complement strand
TGTGAAGAAGTCATGTGGCGTGAGAAGAAGCTGTTCCCGAACGCGGACTTTTTCCACGCGTCTGCATACAACTATATGAACATTCCTACAAAACTGTTCACACCTATCTTTGTGATGTCACGTGTGACGGGTTGGACGGCACACGTGAAAGAACAACGTGCAAACAACCGTATCATTCGTCCTTCGGCGGATTACACCGGTCCAGAAGCGCGTCCAGTACCCGCTATCAGCGAACGATAAGTAGGTGGTGGGATGAGTTCGAATTATCGTAAACCGTTAACAGGCACCACGCTCGAGTACTTTGATGCTCGAGCCGCGGTGGAAGATATTGAAGCGGGCGCCTACGACAAGCTACCGTACTCAAGTCGTGTCTTTGCCGAGAACTTGGTGCGCCGCTGTGAACCGGAGCTTCTTAAACAGTCACTTGAGCAATTAATTTACCGCAAACGTGAGCATGATTTTCCGTGGTTTCCAGCCCGTGTCGTTTGCCATGATATCTTAGGTCAGACCGCGTTGGTCGACTTAGCGGGGTTGCGTGATGCTATCGCTGAGAAAGGTGGTGATCCGGCAAAAGTGAACCCGGTGGTTCCCACTCAGTTGATTGTTGACCACTCGCTCGCGGTGGAGCACGCAGGCTTTGAAAAGGACGCGTTCGAGAAGAACCGTGCGATTGAAGACCGTCGCAATGATGATCGCTTTCACTTCATTAACTGGACTAAAACTGCGTTTAAAAACGTGGATGTTATCCCTCCAGGTAACGGCATCATGCACCAGATCAATTTGGAGAAGATGTCACCGGTTGTGCAAGTGCGTGACAATGTCGCCTTTGTAGATACCTGCGTAGGCACGGATAGCCACACGCCGATGGTTGATGCCTTGGGTGTCATCTCGGTAGGTGTGGGCGGTCTTGAGGCTGAGAGTGTCATGCTTGGGCGTGCATCTTATCTACGCTTGCCCGATATCGTGGGCGTTGAATTGACTGGTAAGTTACAGCCAGGCATTACCAGCACCGATTTGGTACTCGCATTGACTCAGTTCCTGCGTAAAGAACGTGTGGTCGGTGCTTACCTCGAATTTTATGGTGAAGGTGCTAAAGCCTTGACTGTCGGCGATCGGGCGACCATCTCTAATATGACGCCAGAATACGGTGCCACGGCAGCGATGTTCTACATCGATGAGCAGACCATTGATTATCTTAAATTAACCGGACGTGATGACGATCAGGTTGAGTTGGTGGAACAATACGCCAAAGAGACTGGGTTATGGGGCGATAGTCTTGAAACCGCTGAATATGAGCGTGTTCTAACGTTTGACTTAAGCCAAGTAAAACGTAACCTAGCGGGGCCGTCAAACCCTCATTCATTGTTGCCCGCTGGCGAGTTGACTGAGCGGGGAGTGGCGAAACATATTGAGTCACCTGAAGATGGAAAAATGCCTGATGGCGCGGTAATTATCGCAGCTATTACGAGCTGTACAAACACCAGTAACCCACGCAATATGATTGCGGCGGGCTTGATAGCGCGTAACGCCAATAAATTGGGTTTAACGCGTAAGCCATGGGTAAAAAGCTCACTCGCACCGGGCTCTAAGACGGTTAAGATGTACTTAGAAGAAGCGCAATTGTTGCCAGAGCTGGAAACACTCGGTTTTGGTGTCGTGGCGTTTGCATGCACGACCTGTAACGGTATGAGTGGTGCACTTGATCCTAAGATCCAACAAGAAATTATCGACCGTGATTTATTCTCGACAGCAGTGCTATCGGGTAACCGTAACTTTGATGGTCGGATTCACCCTTATGCAAAACAAGCGTTCTTAGCATCACCGCCATTGGTTGTTGCTTATGCGATTGCGGGCACTATGCGCTTTGATATCGAGAAAGACGTGTTGGGCTATGACACTGACGGCAACGCAGTCACGTTAAAAGACATCTGGCCAAGTGATGAAGAAATTGACGCTATCGTTAAATCGAGCGTTAAGCCTGAGCAGTTCCGGAAAGTGTACGATCCGATGTTTAATCTTTCGGTCGATTACGGTGACGATATTAACCCACTCTATGATTGGCGTGAAATGTCGACATACATCCGTCGGCCCCCGTACTGGGAAGGTGCATTGGCCGCTAAGCCAAGCTTAACAGGGATGCGTCCTTTAGCGGTACTTGGCGACAACATCACTACGGATCATTTGTCACCTTCGAATGCGATTCTTGCTGACAGCGCAGCGGGTGAATACCTCGCTAAAATGGGCTTGCCAGAAGAAGACTTTAACTCTTATGCGACCCACCGTGGCGATCATTTAACGGCTCAACGTGCAACGTTTGCCAACCCGAAACTGTTTAATGAAATGGTGCGGGATGATGCTGGCAATGTGATTCAAGGTTCGTTGGCACGGATTGAACCTGAAGGTAAAACCGTACGCATGTGGGAAGCGATTGAGCACTACATGACTCAAAAGCAACCATTGATCATCGTGGCAGGTGCTGACTATGGTCAAGGTTCATCGCGCGACTGGGCCGCTAAAGGTGTTCGCTTAGCTGGGGTTGAAGCTATCGTCGCAGAAGGTTTCGAGCGTATTCACCGTACCAACTTAATTGGTATGGGCGTCTTGCCGCTGCAGTTTGAAGAGGGC
>NZ_DEYI01000083.1:0-208 GCF_002364475.1 Idiomarina sp. UBA3162 | reverse complement strand
GCCGCTGCAGTTTGAAGAGGGCACAACCCGCAAGACGTTAGCACTTGATGGTTCTGAAACCTATGATGTTAAGGGCGAACCGGCTCCTGGTGCGCGACTGAGTTTAATGATTCACCGAGCCAATGGTGAAGATATTGAAGTGCTTGTGATCTGCCGCTTGGATACCAAAGAAGAAGTATCCATTTATTCGGCGGGTGGTGTGCTGCAA
>NZ_DEYI01000015.1:0-10489 GCF_002364475.1 Idiomarina sp. UBA3162 | reverse complement strand
GATGGCATCATTATCAAATGCGTTAAGGGTGACCAGATTTGCCCCGGTGGAAAAGCCACCTGCATAGAGGGTATTCACCTCTTTCTCAAACGAAGCCAGCTGGAAGTCAGTTTCATCTTGCCATTGCTGGTAGGAAACACGCAACATATCTCCAGGCTTGGTGCCGTGCCCTGGCAGTAAAATGGTTCTCGCTCTCACGCCGTTTTTGCAAAGCGCATTAGCCACATCATGGAAAAAATAGGGAGAATCGCCTAAACCATGTACCAATAACACACCGGTGTCGGAATTGCTGATACCGCATTCATAAGGCATATTCATTGCAATTTCTTCAGCTGGATTTTCACCGACAAAATACCGTTCAGCTTCTATCCATTGTTTAACCTGTGCTTGGTATTCATCAAACGGGGCAACCCCAGTGGGGAAATTGTCGTGGGATGCAGAAAATTGGGGAGATTTGACCGATTGGCAACTTGCTAAGGCAAGTAACGATGCCCCAGCAATCAGGGTGATTACGGGGCGCTTACGAATAGTGAATAGCTTCATTGATGACGAATCGTATCTCCGTGATGATTATGGTCACCATTTTTACCCGATACTAACGCTTTTGCGAGAAGTTTATGGGTAAGCACAGATAAAAGCTCCGTTTCTTCTTCACTTCGCTCTCCATCCACCCCTGTTATCGCCATGGCGACTTCTAAGGTTTTCTCTGCGTCATAAAGAAGGTCGTCTTTTAAACTCCGCATGTATTGCAACGTATCACCCGTATCAATGGCGTTGCGTGTTTGATAGATGGTGTCAGTCAGAAACGCTTCAGGACATATTGGGCTTTGCCAGTCTAATTCTTCAACCACTGAATTTAGGTAATCTTGCTCTGATAGCGTTACCATACCGTCTACTTGATATAACAATACTGATAGTTTGATTAGCGCTTGATTAAAGCTTTGTTGCTGTGAAAGTTGCATATTTGTATCCCCTTCGTACCGTACGCACCGGTACCACTACATTGTCCGCATCCTGCGAGACACTTGTTTTACGCTGTGCCAACAAATTAGCTGAGCTCGTTGACAGCAGTATTACGTCATCATGAACAATTTAGTTCATCATGTTAAGTTTTTGTAAAAACGAGTGAATAGTATAGAAGATTTCATTGAAAAGCCAAGCAGAGAAACTCATCATTTTGGCTAGGGTTGTACGATGTTTCAGACTAATGGGTGGCGCGCTACCATTAGCGATTAACATGCAGCGCGCCTTGAATTTAACGGAGGCCCAGCGTTATATCATTGATGTAGAAGTTGCCCGTATAGGTTTTATCGTTTTCTCCATGAGGATCTAGCGCAAAAAATTGTTTTTCCTGATCGGCTAAGGCTTGATACCCCCCAATTACCTGATAAATCCATACCTCTTTATCGAAACTTAATGCTTTCTCTTGGTAATAGGTCAGCGCAGTTTTAGGCTGCCCTGAGTCAATAACATCACAGAAGTATTCCTCTACTGCCGCTTGCAGTGGATCCTTCTCAAGCGCCACTGTTGACTGCTCTGTTACGTCAATATCCTGTTGTTTATTCTCGGCCTCTTGCTGTCCTTGACGCTTGTGAATATGGGATAATGAAGCAACCATACTATGGTAATCTTCTTCATGCTCAACGCTATTCACGTCAACCGAAGCAGGCTTAATAATACTGGCGGTTTGATTAAACAATAAAGGCACGTGGGTTAAATTCGCATAATTGCCTGGAACAAAATCCGGTTGCTGCTCCATATGCAACAAATACCCTTTGAGCAATCGAGTGCGCCCTCTAAACTCTCTAAAACGGCCCAGAAGGTCGAGCAACCTTGCTTGTACCACAGACAGTTCCTGTGCGGCCTTTGAAAACCGTTGCTGAAGAGAAACCACCAGCAAGTGTCGAAGCTCTCTATTTGAGCCTGCAATTTCACTCAATTCATCAAAACGGAAGCATTCTAATTGAGACAGTAAATCTGTGACCTGCCCTTGCGCTAACTCGTTTTCCCGTATTTTTGCATCAACCGATGACACGTAACCAAATTCATTGTTGATGCGGCTAAACATGACTCGAACACTGTTTGAAAGCGACTCTGATAGCTGATAAACATGCTCAGTCAAATCGCTCATATAAGCAGCGGCTTCATTATATTTATTATAGTGAAGTGACTCTTTGTAATGTTCCGCTAAGGTTTTAAGGCTTGCCAGCGAGGCACCAATATTGGCATTGATGGTGCGATTCCGCTCATCTTGTAAACTGCCTTCTAGTAAGGTTCTTACCGCGCTTTTTAAGCGTAACTCACTTTGAGGGTCTGGCCGCCAAAGCACACCCAGTTGCACCAGTTGCTCAAGGATTTTGGGCGAGTAATCTTGCTCGTTAACAGTGCCGTTGATATAAGCCTGCATAATAAGCTCACTATGCCGCCCTAGGGCATTGAGTAGCTTTGTACCGGCTTGAATAAGAACTTGGCTCATAGCAAGCTTCCTTGCGAAATAGCCGCCTCCGCCTGTTCTGATAAACTCAGGGCTTCCGTCTCATCGATAAAACGAATCATCTCATAAAGATGTTCCACCTTACCTGTGGCTAAATAAATTTGCTTCTCCGAGTTAGGTTTCGACAAATAACCTAATTCTGTCAGCCGCTTAAAGACTTGTTTAAGCTGTCCGTCAAGATTGACACTGGTTGAACCAAACATGCGATAACGAGAAATTTTCTCTAACTGCTCTGCATACGCAGGCGTATCTTCGATGGTGGTTTGTAGCTCATTCAAACGAATAGCATTGCCCATAGTCACCGGCATATCTGACTCACTGGCCTGTTGAACCAATAAAAGCCATTCAACCAAGGGGATCAAATTTGATGCAGTGTCCTGAAATTGCTGTGTCAAAACTTTCCGCTCTGGTTCCCCAATAGTGAGGTAACTGGCGAAGAAAACATCGCCGTCAGCGGTGGTTGATAACGTACGGTTCAATAAATTTAAATGAGGTTCAAGTTGTTGCGCATTGTCTCTGCTTTTCAAAAAGCGCCAGGCTTCTTCGTCTGTCACTTGGCAAATGAATGCACCTTGCAATAGTGCGCTCAATACATAACCTTGTTCTGTCATCATAATGACGCCTCCTGACCTTTCGACTCACCAGCTTGCTTGGCTTTCAAACGCTCGGCAATGGCGCTTGTTTTTGGTTGAACCACTTGCAATTGTCGAGTGACTTTGTCGATGAGATAACGATTTCTAAACAGTGTAAGTACTTCTGATTCAGGGTTAGGAAACGCCCCCACCACACTGATATTATTGTTCTGACACGCATCAAATATCTTTTTCACGTTACTTTGGTGTAACGTGCCAAGTTCATCTATGGGCCAATGCACGGTAGCGTCCACATCTCCACGCAACAAACGGGTAAATGCGAGTAGAAACTTACACAGAATAAGGTAGGCCATACCATGACTGGAAGACTCATTTAATTGACGGTCGGTACGAATAATTAGGTCACTATTGCCTTCACGCAAATGTAACTCGATATCAAGCAACTTATTAATACCGCCCGTGAGTGCAGCGCGACCTAAAATATCTAATACCTTACGCATGCTCATTCCGTACTCGTCATCCGGCAGGGTATTCGCACCAGCCTCCATCCAATCTTGATAAAGCTTGCGGAAGTATTCTAGTTCTGGCCAGAACTCTAGTTCACTTATTTTTGAACGAATTTTAACGGCTGAATCGGAAACGCCATCTAAGAAGAGTTCGCTATCAACTTCTTGGGTAATACGCTTGCTTTGCGTCACAATACGTTTATCGATGTCGGCCAACACAAAATAGTATTGTGACAAATCTGCGCCAAAAATACGGCCTTGTTCGCGCAAGCCCTGGAGTTTTTGCGGCACAATGACATTTAACAGCTGCGATAAGTGCTTCACCATACGACGATGATCAAAGCTTTTAACGCCATGAGCATTAATGGTGGCGCATTCTTCCCTCGCCCGCTCCCATGTGTCAGACAAACCTGTCCCCGCTTGGGCGGCAATAAGTTGGTCAAAGCGTTCCACGTAGGCACGGATGTCACTGAGTAAGTTATCCCGTTCTTGTAATTGGCTTTGTACTTGTGAAATACGCTGGCCAATACTGATATCATCATGTTTGATATCGCTACTTTCTTCACCCGCTTGTAATGTAAGCTTCGCCAATGCCTTACTTAGTGTATTCACTTGCTCTAGGTATTCGCTGGCGGTTTTGAGTATAGATTCTAGCTGCCCGTGGAGGTCTTGTAACTGCTCTCGCGTTGCTTTATAAGTACTTTGTTTTGCCGCTAAGTTACGTTCTGATTCGCCCAGTAATTTACGCGCTTTAGACAGTCCTTCTTGCCAAACCACCTTTTGCGTCGTAAACGTATTTTTATACCAGCGATCGTAATCTGCCACTTTGTGACGATGGGTTTCAGTGCGTGAAATATCATCTTTAAGTTTATTGATGTGTTTCTTCAGTTGGCCAATTTCATCCACATCGACACCGCGATGACTAAGCTCACTTTCCAGCCAGTCTTGCATATCTTTTTTATCTTGCGTGGCACTGTCTTTAGCTTTGCGCATATCGCTATCGAGTTGTGATAGGCGTGCTTCACTATCTGCTATTAATTGCTGCCAATGAAACTTATGTTCTGTTTCAGCTTCTCGTTGCTGATCTTTAATTTCGTCGCGGCTAAGCTCAAATGGTGCTTTAGCTTGTTTTTGCTGTTGTTGATTCGCTTCAAGTTTAGCTTTTGCTTTCTTCTTACGGGCAGTTAGTGCCTGTTGGTATTCACTTAAAACGCTGTCTCTGTCTTGTTGCGCTCGTTTTCGTGTGGCTTCTGCACTTTTCACGCCGTTGTCTTTTTGCGTCACCACAAGCTCAGCATTTCGAACGTCTTCATTTGCTTTTGCCAGTCGCTGCTCACATTCATTCTGCGCCGCCAATGCCGCAGCTTGACGAACTTCGGCTTCTTGTAACTGTTGCTTCAGCGCTTGCTCGGTTAATGCGTAATCGGGTGTCTCCAGCGCCGATAGCGCTAATTCAACGCCCATAAAACTGCTGGCTTCTTCCGCCGTTTGGCTACGCATTGTGGGGGTAAGATCGGTGCGCTCTAAAAGTTCGGGGCGAATGACTTTACCTAATGAAACTTCCCAATCATCAACGTTGGCGCGTAGGAACTCTAATAACGACCCTTCGCCTGGGTAAAGTAAGCCATTTATCTTATTTACCGCTTTTTCTTCCTGCTGGAAAGCGTGGCGCGCTTTGTCTAGCGCGTGTGAACACTCTTTGCGAAATTCAATGGCTTTGTTATGGGCTTGTTGGGCAAGTCTCAATTCCGCTCTTGCTGAATCTTCATTAATCGAAGCTTCTTTGATGGCAGCATCAAGCAAGTCTAATTGCGACTGTTCAAATTCATTGTATCCTGCATTGGTCAATGACGCTTTTAGTTCGGCCTCGGTCACTTTTAGTGCATTTTCCGTGGCTGAATAGTCGCTTTGCAATGTTGCTAGTTGCCCCGAGTAATCATCTCTAATTTTACTTAAGGCTTCTCTTTCACTTTGCTGCTGCTGTGCTTTGTTTTCTGCCGCCTCTTGCCGTGCCGCCGACATTTCTTCTAACCGAATAGACAGCTTTTCACCTAACTCCGCGATGCGCTTGTTGTATGCCGATTCGATATCTTGATGTTTCTCGGTTAATAATTGATAACGCCCCTCAGCTAACTCTCGGGCGCTGTACCATTGAGATAAATTAGCAACATCATCTTTAAGCTGCTCTATGTTCTCATCTTGCCACTTATCGAATTCACGTTCGACGGTATCAAGTTCACTGGTAAATTTTTCTACATCGGCTCGCGCAGATGAAATGACTTGGTTTAAATAATCTCGTGTGTCACTCCACTCGCTATCCGTTTGTTTACGCTGAAAACTGTTGTCATCTAGGGCACTTTTCGTGCTTTCCACCCGCGCGGCGAGAAAGGTTTTATCAAGCTCAAAGCTGTGCTTTAAATTTGCGAGAACTTGCTCAGTGCTCGTTAGCGCCATTTCGGCTTGTTCAAGCTTGCTAAATTCCGGGCGAATATGATCAAACTGCTTGATTAACTGGCACTCTTTAATCCAGTCGTCAACTCTGTGACGACTTAAACCCGAGGTAGGCGGCGTGACTCCATCTTCTTCCAAAATAGCCGCGATCATCGCTTTGATGGTTTCCATCTTCCCTTCTTTGGAATGCACAGCTTTCGCCAACTTTTCAATGTGACGCATGTGTTTCGACGGGGCACAAAGGCTGAATATTTTAGCGTAGCCAAGTAATGCTCGTGCATTGCTACTTTGATTTAGCGCCCCTTGGTCATTTTGAATAACCGCTCTAAAATCTTTTGTGGTGAGTAAACTGGTCACCATCGTATTGTTGCGCTTCATTGCGCGGGCTAATTCAGCACTACTGACACTGGCATGCTTGCCATTTTTCTGGGCAATTAAATAGTCTTCAATAGCAAAGGGCTTCCCAATTAAGCGGTAATTAACCCCTGTACCATTAGAACTTAATACCGCTTGACATAAATCGCCCTCAGCGCGGGTATATTCATAGATAATAAAACTAGAAAGCCGAGGCAAGTACCAACGTTCAAAGCTATCTCGGGTGGCCGGAACCACACGACTTGGATACTCGCCATAAAAAACAGGGATTAAACGTTGTAGTGTCGTTTTTCCCGAAGCGTTGGTTCCGCAGATGTTTGTGTGACCATCAAGCTTTAATTCAACCACACCGGGAAGGTGGGTGTCGATAAGAATAATACGATTTAAGCCTGCCATATACTTCCTATAAATAAATTCACTGTGCACACGATTTACTGTTGGGCATGATGTGCAAAGTGTGCCTTAACGTCGGTATGCAAATGCTAACCACAAGGCGAATAAAACGTTTAGCTAACCGTGGAGTGTATTACGAATTCGGGTGTTTTCACAGATGGTTTATGGAAGAGAAGAGATTCACAGTATTAAGCGATCACTTTTTAGCCTGCATTCCCCTTTTTCAATGCTTGTTGCGGACTTTTACTCAACCTGCTGAGGCATTCATTCAGGCCATACGAAACACAAGCATGCCCTACTTATCTCTAACAAACCTAACCAATAAAACGCTTTATCTATTACCAATTTAATAACATTATTATACCAATTAAAAACATTTGACTAACAAAAATGAAAAAGCCTGCCCGAAAAAACGCCTTTGATAACGAATATAAAGTGGTTATTTATTTTATCGCAGTGGCATTACTCATGCTTTGTATAAAGGGATGTGGTGGCGGAGGGTCAACTAGCACGGCCAATACAGGCCCAGTTTCAGATGACAGTACCTCCGAAGAGACCACGCCACCGCCTACAGACAATAGTGCAGAAACCGGCTTTACCAGCTTAAGTGAAGTAACACTGAGTGCCGATGGCCCCGGTACGCCAGACAATACTTATGAACGCATAGAAGCCGTATTCGCAGAGGGTAGTATTGAGGCCCCGGACCTCTTTGAGGGAGATCACACAGACACACCGCATATTGTAGAAGATACCGACGATATAGTAGGTGATCATTTTGTGTTTCTAGCCCATCGAGACTTAGATTTTAACAAGGGCGTTCAATCGGACCGTCAACGAAATGAAATTAAAAGTTATGACAAAAGCGACAATAAGGTATTGGGATTTAAAGATGAAACCATGCAATTCGAATGGTATTTTCATGTTTCCAGTGAAATGTCGCTCACCAGCAAGTTTAGTCACTTTTTTCAATTAAAAGCCCGTAACGATAGCGAAGATGACAGCAATGGCAATGACGACCAACCCGTCATCACATTATCAGCAGTAGAAAAAGACAGTTCAGGCAAAGAACTACAAGTGCGGCACAGTACGGGCAACAACCCAGACGGCACCCGTACTGATGATGTTTATTTGGTAAAAACCAATTGGAGCGATATTGCTGATGAGTGGGTACATGTCTTTGTGCAATCCACGTTCAGTGAAGAAGGTACTTTTAAAATGGTGCTTACACGATTGCGTGATGACGCTGTTATTATTGATGTAGATGAATCGAATATCGACATGTGGCGAGGCGTGTCAGAGGAAGACTTTATTCGCCCTAAATGGGGTATTTATCGCTCCACCGCTGAAATAGAAAAACTCAGAGCGGACGAAGAGCAAGTTCGCTTTGCGGATTTTGTCGTACGTAAGGGCACCCCAGATTAAAAAACCTCAATGCCTTTTCGGCATTGAGGTTTTGTCTGCTTCTTACTATGTTCTAACGCGGAGGGAAACCGCCTCCTCCGCCAAAACCGCCTGGACCGCCGCCGAATCCACCTGGACCGCCTGGACCTCCAAATCCGCCACCACCTGGAGGCATCATACCTTTCATTTGGCGCATCATTTTCTTCATTCCGCCACCAGACATTTTCTTCATCATTTTTTGCATTTGCTGAAATTGTTTCAACAGCTTGTTGACGTCTTGCACTTGGGTGCCAGAACCCGCCGCAATTCGACGCTTGCGCGATCCCTTGATGACGTCTGGATGTTGACGCTCTTTAGGTGTCATCGAGTTAATGATGGCTTCCATGCGCAGGGTCATTTTGTCGTCCATTTGGCCCTTGATTTGGTCGGTCATTTTGCCCATACCCGGCATTTTTGCCATCAACCCCATCATTCCGCCCATTTCACGCATCTGAGCTAACTGATCACGAAAGTCTTCTAGCGAAAACTGACCCTTCTTCATCACCTTGCGAGCAACCTTTTCGGCCTTTTCGCGGTCAACTTTTTGCTCGACCTCTTCCACCAACGACAAGATGTCGCCCATGCCAAGAATACGTGATGCAACACGGTCTGGGTGGAACGGCTCAAGGGCATCGGTTTTTTCGCCAACACCTAAGAACTTGATGGGCTTGCCAGTAATGTGACGAATCGATAGCGCCGCGCCGCCTCGCGCATCACCGTCGGTCTTGGTCAAGATAACCCCGGTCAATGGCAGTGCTTCGTTAAACGCTTTCGCCGTATTCGCAGCGTCTTGACCTGTCATTGAGTCAACAACGAAGAGTGTCTCAACCGGCTTGATCTCGGTATGTAGGTGCTGAATTTCCTGCATCATGTCTTCGTCGATCGTTAAACGACCGGCGGTATCCACGAGTACCACATCAACGAACTGCTTTTTAGCTTCCGCAATCGCCCCCTGGGCAATTTCAACCGGACTCTGTTCGGTTGTCGATGGGAAGAACGATACATCCACTTGCTCAGCCAAGGTCTCGAGCTGTTTAATCGCCGCCGGACGATAGATGTCTGCACTGACCACCATGACTTTTTTCTTCTGGCGCTCTTTAAGGTATTTAGCCAACTTGCCGACTGACGTTGTTTTACCGGCACCTTGCAAACCCGCCATTAAAATCACCGCAGGCGGTTGAGTGCTTAAGTCAAGCGGTACGTTAGCTTCGCCCATCGCGGCTTCAAGCTCTGATTGGACGATTTTAACAAACACTTGACCTGGCGTTAGGCTTTTGTTGACCTCGGTGCCTACCGCGCGCTCTTTTACTTTGCCAATAAATTCCTTAACGACGGGCAAGGCAACGTCAGCCTCAAGTAACGCCATACGCACTTCGCGCAATGTCGCCTTGATGTTGTCTTCTGTCAGACGGCCTTTACCGCCAATGCTTCGCAACGTCTGGGTGAGACGTTCGCTTAAATTCTCAAACATAACCGCGATCTCTTCTGTTGTCGCAAAACGAGCTAATTTATATTATGGGGATAGTATATCTGAAAACCAACAAAGTTTCGCCCTTAGAGCGCTTGGGTTTAATTAATCAAGGGCGTATACTCAGTCGTAATTCAGTTAATCTAGGGAAGCAAACGCAGTGCTTATTTCCGCATTACTCAGTGCGACACTTGTGCTTTATGTCGCCAGTGCGCTATTTATGCTGCAACAGGTTTTCAAACCGCGTTCTTCGCTGACAGCAATCAGTTTGGTTACGGCTGTGATGGCATTGGTCTGTCATGGTGGATTAATTTATTTGCGTTTAGCCGGCGATGAATTCGATCACTTGAACGTATCCTCTAGTTTATCCATCGTTGCGTGGCTGATCGCGTTACTTTCGCTCTTTCGCGTCCAGCAATCTAACAGTTTGTTACTTAAACCTGTCATCTACTTATTTGCGGCGCTATCAGCCTTGCTGCTGGTATTAACGCCTGCCGATCTCGGCGCCTATATTGGCTTTGGTCATGGTCTCGTTATCCATATAGTGCTCTCGCTGGTCGCCTACGGTGTACTTGCGCTCGCTACGTTATATGCGATCCAAGCAAGTTACATCAATTACTTACTCAAGACGAAAAAGACGAGCGGATTATTTAAGCAACTCCCCCCGTTAATGAATATTGAACGCTATTTCTTTAGGCTGTTATCAGCGGGTACGTTGCTGTTGATATTAGCAATCGCTTCCGGTTTTGCTTTTTTGGATGACATGTTC